>NZ_CP014264.1:2005000-2177905 GCF_001553685.1 Streptococcus sp. oral taxon 431
CTAGCCCTAAAGCTATTTCGGAGAGAACCAGCTATCTCCAAGTTCGTTTGGAATTTCTCCGCTACCCACAAGTCATCCAAGCACTTTTCAACGTGCCCTGGTTCGGTCCTCCAGTGCGTCTTACCGCACCTTCAACCTGCTCATGGGTAGGTCACATGGTTTCGGGTCTACGACATAATACTAAAGCGCCCTTTTCAGACTCGGTTTCCCTACGGCTCCGTCTCTTCAACTTAACCTCGCATCATATCGTAACTCGCCGGTTCATTCTACAAAAGGCACGCTCTCACCCATTAACGGGCTCGAACTTGTTGTAGGCACACGGTTTCAGGTTCTATTTCACTCCCCTCCCGGGGTGCTTTTCACCTTTCCCTCACGGTACTGGTTCACTATCGGTCACTAGGGAGTATTTAGGGTTGGGAGATGGTCCTCCCAGATTCCGACGGGATTTCACGTGTCCCGCCGTACTCAGGATACTGCTAGGTACAAAGACTATTTTAAATACGAGGCTATCACTCTCTTTGGCTGATTTTCCCAAACCATTCTTCTATAGTCTTTGAGTCCACATTGCAGTCCTACAACCCCGAAGAGTAAACTCTTCGGTTTGCCCTCCTGCCGTTTCGCTCGCCGCTACTAAGGCAATCGCTTTTGCTTTCTCTTCCTGCAGCTACTTAGATGTTTCAGTTCACTGCGTCTTCCTCCTCATATCCTTAACAGATATGGGTAACAGGTAGTACCTGTTGGGTTCCCCCATTCGGAAATCCCTGGATCATCGCTTACTTACAGCTACCCAAGGCATATCGTCGTTTGTCACGTCCTTCTTCGGCTCCTAGTGCCAAGGCATCCACCGTGCGCCCTTATTAACTTAACCTTATTTTCTGACCTTTCAGTCATAAACTCTTATTAATACTACAGCGTTTTCGGTTTATTTTCTTGTTACTATTTGATATAGATATTCAATTTTCAATGTGCATTACTTGGTGATCTCTCACCAATGGAGCCTAGCGGGATCGAACCGCTGACCTCCTGCGTGCAAAGCAGGCGCTCTCCCAGCTGAGCTAAGGCCCCACAAGACCTCTCAAGACTAAACAAGACCAATGTGCATTCCTTATCCTTAGAAAGGAGGTGATCCAGCCGCACCTTCCGATACGGCTACCTTGTTACGACTTCACCCCAATCATCTATCCCACCTTAGGCGGCTGGCTCCTAAAAGGTTACCTCACCGACTTCGGGTGTTACAAACTCTCGTGGTGTGACGGGCGGTGTGTACAAGGCCCGGGAACGTATTCACCGCGGCGTGCTGATCCGCGATTACTAGCGATTCCGACTTCATGTAGGCGAGTTGCAGCCTACAATCCGAACTGAGACTGGCTTTAAGAGATTAGCTTGCCGTCACCGACTTGCGACTCGTTGTACCAGCCATTGTAGCACGTGTGTAGCCCAGGTCATAAGGGGCATGATGATTTGACGTCATCCCCACCTTCCTCCGGTTTATTACCGGCAGTCTCGCTAGAGTGCCCAACTAAATGATGGCAACTAACAATAGGGGTTGCGCTCGTTGCGGGACTTAACCCAACATCTCACGACACGAGCTGACGACAACCATGCACCACCTGTCACCTCTGTCCCGAAGGAAAACTCTATCTCTAGAGCGGTCAGAGGGATGTCAAGACCTGGTAAGGTTCTTCGCGTTGCTTCGAATTAAACCACATGCTCCACCGCTTGTGCGGGCCCCCGTCAATTCCTTTGAGTTTCAACCTTGCGGTCGTACTCCCCAGGCGGAGTGCTTAATGCGTTAGCTACGGCACTAAACCCCGGAAAGGGTCTAACACCTAGCACTCATCGTTTACGGCGTGGACTACCAGGGTATCTAATCCTGTTTGCTCCCCACGCTTTCGAGCCTCAGCGTCAGTTACAAGCCAGAGAGCCGCTTTCGCCACCGGTGTTCCTCCATATATCTACGCATTTCACCGCTACACATGGAATTCCACTCTCCCCTCTTGCACTCAAGTTAAACAGTTTCCAAAGCGTACTATGGTTAAGCCACAGCCTTTAACTTCAGACTTATCTAACCGCCTGCGCTCGCTTTACGCCCAATAAATCCGGACAACGCTCGGGACCTACGTATTACCGCGGCTGCTGGCACGTAGTTAGCCGTCCCTTTCTGGTAAGATACCGTCACAGTGTGAACTTTCCACTCTCACACTCGTTCTTCTCTTACAACAGAGCTTTACGATCCGAAAACCTTCTTCACTCACGCGGCGTTGCTCGGTCAGACTTCCGTCCATTGCCGAAGATTCCCTACTGCTGCCTCCCGTAGGAGTCTGGGCCGTGTCTCAGTCCCAGTGTGGCCGATCACCCTCTCAGGTCGGCTATGTATCGTCGCCTTGGTGAGCCGTTACCTCACCAACTAGCTAATACAACGCAGGTCCATCTGGTAGTGATGCAATTGCACCTTTTAAGCAGATATCATGCAATATCTACTGTTATGCGGTATTAGCTATCGTTTCCAATAGTTATCCCCCGCTACCAGGCAGGTTACCTACGCGTTACTCACCCGTTCGCAACTCATCCGGAGAAGCAAGCTCCTCCTTCAGCGTTCTACTTGCATGTATTAGGCACGCCGCCAGCGTTCGTCCTGAGCCAGGATCAAACTCTCATTAAAAGTTTGAGTTCTCACTCATTTCTGTCACTGACAGATTTATTGTTTTTTTCATTGTTCAGTACTACAACTTCAGTTGTAGTGCCCTGCACATTGGTTCGTCTTGTTCAGTTTTCAAAGGTCTTTGTCACTCACTTCTCTCAAGCGACAACTATATTAGTATATCACAGCCGCTTTCGCTTGTCAACACTTTTTTGAAACTTTTTTTAATTTTTTTCATCTAGTGTTTCATCTGTAACATACTATAGTCCGTACGGGATTCGAACCCGTGTTACCGCCGTGAAAAGGCGGTGTCTTAACCCCTTGACCAACGGACCAGAGTTGTTATTTTCAACTCTTACTATTATACCGACTTTTCTAACTTTGTCAACACCTTTTTTAACTTTTTTTCAATTCTACTGAATTACTTCCTGTAACTCTTTCAGCATGGCTTTGCGTCCCTTGAAACGCTCATCTGCCCAGAGGCGTTCATAGGCTTCTTGCTTATCTTGTGGTAACTTTCTTCTATAACTATCCAACAATTCATGAAGGGCGTAGTAATCATCCAGCCACAATCCTCCTTCTGGTAGGCGATGGCTAATCTCGCCTACTTCTTCATAGGCCATACGGTCCAGGCGACGTTTTTGACTCTCTTGTTTTCTGACGCTATCTAGGATTCGATTGCGAAATTTTGTTTTGAAGTAGACGTAGAGCTTCTTTTCCTCTTCCACTAATTCTGGATGAGCCTCGAGGAGTTCATAGAGACAGATCAGTCCTTCTTGATCCCAATCCTCTTTTTCCCACAGGTGGAGATAATAATCTTTTCGGCATCTATGGACAATACCTTTTACTTTCTCATAATACTTTTCAAGCATTTGCTTTCCCCCTTTCTCTGCTTGTAGTATAGCAGAGAAAGGGGGAAAGAGGGGCTTTGATTTCTGTCTTGTGTTTTTTGAGTCTGTAATGTTATTGATTATAAGTTTGTAATTCACGTAAAGCTGGCTAGTTTTTCATAATCTAATTTTCAGACAAAGCAAAAAGCCCACTGTTGTAGGCTTTCTGTAAGATATATCTTAAAATTAAAGCATTTTGTTGTAGAATTCAACGACAAGTGCTTCGTTAATTTCTGGGTTGATTTCATCGCGTTCTGGCAAACGAGTCAATGAACCTTCCAATTTTTCAGCATCGAATGATACGAATGCTGGACGTCCAAGAGTAGCTTCTACTGCTTCAAGGATAGCTGGAACTTTCAATGATTTTTCACGAACTGAGATCACTTGACCTGGAGTTACGCGATATGATGGAATATCAACGCGTTTTCCGTCAACAAGGATGTGACCGTGGTTTACGAATTGACGAGCTTGACGACGAGTAGTCGCAAGACCAAGACGGTAAACAACGTTATCCAAACGGCGTTCCAAAAGAAGCATGAAGTTGAAACCTAGGATTCCGCCTTTGATTTTTGTAGCTTGTACGAACAAGTTACGGAATTGTTTTTCACCTACACCGTAAGTGAAGCGAAGTTTTTGTTTTTCAGCCAATTGCAAACCGTATTCTGACAATTTAGAACGGTTGTTTGGTCCGTGTTGTCCTGGTACGTAGTTACGACGTGCCAATTCTTTACCTGTACCTGTAAGTGAAAGGCCAAGGCGACGAGCTTGTTTCCAAGATGGTCCTGTATAACGTGACATGTGAATGTCCTCCTGATATAAATAATATTTCGGTGGAAATAGTCACTTAGAAAGCCCTGATTCGTGCAGATGCCCTTCGCCTAAACAGCCAAGGTTACTTATTATAAGACACCTGTTGACGAGCTTCATGCTTTCCTGCTGATATTTCACACAAAATCCATTTTACCATGAATGGCTAGATTTGTAAAGGGGTTTTAAGCTTTATTTTCATTGCCAGAGAGATTGAGAAGGAGGGTAAAGGTGCTTCCTAGTCCGTACTGGCTACTGACTGTAATTTCCCCACCCAATTGATGGGCCAATTCACGCGCAATCGCAAGACCTAAGCCATGACCACCTGTTTTCATATTGCGCGAAGTCTCGACACGATAAAGGCGTTTGAAAATATTCTTTAAATCCTCTGGAGCAATGCCTTGTCCCTCATCGGTCACACTGATTGAAAGCCGGCTATCCTCCAGCTTAGCTACCACCTCCAGCTTGGTTCCTGGAGCAGAGTATTTAAAAGCGTTATTGACCAGATTCACCAAGATACGAGAAAGTTTGGCATAATCTCCGTCAACTCGAGCAGACTCAGGAATCACTTGCAAGTGGACATCTCTCTCCTCCTGCTCAATCAAAAATTGAAATTCACTCATGCACTCAATCAAGAGCTGATCCAGAAAAATGCTGTCTTTTCCAGGCGTCTTCTCCTGATTTCTAGCTGTATTTAGGGTCAAAAAATTCAACTCCTCAACCAGTTTATTGAGTCTTTCCGTCTGGCGTCCAATGGTTGCTAGATAATGGGCTTGTTCTCCTTCCTTGATAATCCCGTCCAAAATCCCTTCTACCGTCGCTTGAATCGAAGTGATGGGGGTCTTGATATCATGCGACAACTGGGCAATCATCAAGCCCTTTTCTCGTTCGCTTTCTTCCAAGGAATCAAAGGTTGCTTGCAAATCATGGGACATTTCATTGAAAGCTTGGCCTAATTGCTGAAATTCCACAGGCCCTTGAACCTCAAGATTTGAAGGAAAATCCTTGTCCGCTACTCGCTTGGCATGTTCCTTGAGTTTACCCAATGAAGTAAAGACCGGTGATAGGAGATAGAGACTAATCCCAGCACCAACAAAACTTGCGATTAAAGTCATGCCAATCAGGAAATAAATCTCTCTTTCTTCAATTAACATTCGCTGGACTGCCCAAAAAACTACGATAATCGTTAGGAGTGTTGAAATGATATAACCCACTAGAATATAACTTTTTAATTTCATTGACTACCTCGTGCTTTCTCAATTTTGTAGCCCAAGCCCCAAACTGTTTTTATGGTGGGCGTTTCTGCACTAGCATATTTAGCTAACTCCTGTCGAAGAGCATGAATATGAACATTTAAGGTATTGGTATCATCCACATAGTCTTCTTGCCAGACCTTTTCATAAAGATCTGTCTTAGAGAAAACTCGCTTTGGATTGCTGGCTAAAATCCATAAAAGCTCGAAGGATTTGACTGTCAAATCAAGTGCTACATCTCCTACTTGAGCCTCATGACTACCGTGATTCATTCGTAAATCCCCGAGACTGACAACCTCTATCTCACCCCCACGATGAAGGCGACGCAAGATATTGTGGACACGTAAAACAAGCTCACGAGGACTAAATGGCTTGGCAATAAAGTCATCTGCCCCCAGGCTTAGGCCGTAAATCTTGTCCTGCTCGCTTGTCTTAGCCGTAATAAATAGAAAAGGCTGATCTGGAGATTGATACTGAACCTCACTAATCAAATCATAACCATCCATCCGAGGCATCATGATATCTGTAATAATCAAATCAATCGATTTTCGCTTGAAGATTTCCAAGGCCTCTACTCCATCATGAGCCACCAAAACCTGATACCCTGCCTGAACCAGATAGCGTTGATGAATATCTGTGATTTCTACCTCGTCGTCAACGAGTAAAATGGTCTTTCCCATCTGTCTCTCCTTTGAAAAAAACAGTGCTATACTACAATAGTATAACACTATTTTAATCGCTTTACGAACATTCTAAACCATATCTGGATTTTTCAAATCCTAGATAGAAAGTCTGTAACTAGACTAGTCATTTTCCTCTTTTTTAGCTTTCAAACTGAGGCCACCTAGTAGTCCGGCCAAGGCGAGTCCAAGGAAGCCAATAGGAGCCATTGATGGTTGGGCTTCACCAGTATATGGAAGCATGTCTTTTTGGTCTTTCATTTGATCAGCCATCATCGGATTTGACACCTTGTTATTAGATGCCATCTTGCCTTCATCAGGCATTTTGCTTGTGGCTGCTGGAACTTGATCTTGCTTCATACTTGGTGTTGCCATAGGCTGGCTAGCATTCATGGTTTTATCTTGCTCTTTATTAGGCATCATCTTATCCTGGCTAGTAGCTGGCATTTTAGATTTCATCTTAGACGTATCTTGATGACTACTCATCATTGGAGCCGGCATAGCTGAACCATTAGAAGATAGGACGGAACCTGACTGCATCGGAACAAGAGACTGATGTCCATTCAAGTTCACTGTCAAATCTTTAGTCGCTACTAGGTTAGTCAAATCGGCCTTACCATCTTTAGCGCCGTACACTTTGATAGTAGCTTTATAGCTTTGAGTGCCGTTTTGTTTTAAGAGGTCAAGCAAGTCTTTGTCTGATTTACCTTGAGTGCCAGCCAAATCTACTTCATAGAAGTAAAGACCTTTGCCCAATTTTTCTACTGGTGGAAGGGCGGGATTTTTGGCTGAACCGTTGTCTGACCATGGGGCCTTATCGGAGGCTTTCAAAATAAGACGAGTCAACATACCGTCACCAGCGAAGAATTCGTATGGAATAACTTGATTGACGCCAGCTGTAAATGGGCCTGGGAAGTTCGCTTTGTCCAAGTAAGTAGCTGGAACATCTATTGTGTCTTTAGTGTTGTCGGCTACGCCTTTTTGAACTTCAGCTGTTGTAGTCAAGCCGTTCAAGTTGATATCCAAATCCTTAGTCGCTACGAGATTTGTCAAATCGGCCTTACCATCCTTCGCACCGTACACTTTGATAGTTGCCTTGTAACTTTGAGTGCCGTTTTGTCTTAAGAAATCAAGAAGTTCTTTGTCAGATTTTCCTTGAGTGCCGGCCAAATCCACTTCATAGAAGTAGAGGCCTTTGCCCAATTTCTCTACTGGTGGAAGGGCGGGATTTTTAGCTGAACCATTGTCTGACCATGGGGCCTTGTCAGATGCTTTCAAAATGAGGCGGGTCAACATACCGTCACCTGCGAAGAATTCGTATGGAATGACTTGATTGACACCGGCTGTGAATGGACCTGGGAAGTTGGCTTTGTCCAAGTAAGTGGCTGGGACGTCCACTGTGTCTTTAGTATTGTCAGCCACGCCTTTTTGCACTTCAGCTGGAGTGGTCAAGCCATTCAAGTTTACTGTCAAATCCTTAGTCGCTACAAGATTGCTCAAGTCTGCCTTACCATCTTTAGCGCCATACACTTTGATAGTAGCTTTATAGCTTTGAGTGCCGTTTTGTTTTAAGAGGTCAAGTAGTTCTTTGTCTGATTTGCCTTGGGTACCTGCCAAATCTACTTCATAGAAGTAAAGGCCTTTGCCCAATTTTTCTACTGGTGGAAGGGCGGGATTCTTGGCTGAGCCGTTGTCTGACCATGGGGCCTTGTCTGAAGCTTTCAAGATAAGACGAGTCAACATGCCGTCTCCAGCGAAGAATTCATATGGAATGACTTGATTGACACCGGCTGTGAATGGGCCAGGGAAGTTGGCTTTGTCCAGGTAAGATGCTGGAACGTCTACCGTATCTTTGGTATTGTCGGCTACGCCTTTTTGCACTTCAGCTGGAGTAGTTGCTGGTTGAGCTTCATTTGCTTCACGGTCTTGTCCAGAGACTACAGGAGCAGAATTTGTTGCAAGTTTAACCGCATCTTCTGTCTGTTTCTTAGATTCTGGCTTTGCTTGCACTTCTTCTTTTGGCGCTACTACTTGCTCTTTATCAGCAACATCCACTTTTTCTGAAGAGCTTGTAGTATCCAAGCTTGCTTTAAATGTTGAGTCGGCCTGTTCTGAAGGAAGAGCTGTATCAACTGCTTCTTTGAGTAGCTCTACTGGTAAATCGCTCTTTGCACTCACCGCATCTGCATCTGGCAAGACTTGAGTCGGGGTTGGATTGACCACATCGGCACGTACTGAACTTGGTTGACCAACTAGAACAAAGAAGCCACTAGCCACAACAACTGAGGCAACACCGACACTAAGACGGCGGATAGACCAACGAGTATATCTCTGATTTGGATTGAATTTCATAGGATTCTCCTTAGAGTTTTTCTTTATTTGATGACTCTAGTATAATCTCCTAAAATTAAAAAGGATTAAGAAAAAGTTAAAATTTTTCTTAAATCCCTCTTATAAAATACTTATATTGACTCAATAGTCGTTGAAAAAAAGAATAGCCATTCCTCTTCTACTCACTAAGGTTTGCTAGGGTATCCAAATATTGGTTATTAATCACCGCCATGATATAGGTATCCGGTTTTAATAAATCATTTGGTCCAAACTGTACATCTAAGGGAGCATTTTCGTAGTCACGAAAACCGAGGATATTGAGATTGTACCGTCCTCGAAGATCAAGTTGACTTAGACTCTTACCTGACCACGATTGTGGAATTTTCATCTCGACAATTGAGACATTCTTGTCCAACTGAAAGACATCTACACTGTTATTAAAGAGAATCGTCTGTGCCAACGAACGACCCATCTCAAACTCTGGTGAAATGACTGAGTCTGCACCGATTTTTTCAAGGACTTTTTTTGCTGTATGGCTTTTAACCTTAGCAATAACAGTCGGCACCCCTAGACTCTTGCAATGCATGACTGCAAGAACACTAGACTCTAGATTTTCACCAGTTGCGACGACTACGGTATCGCAGGTATCAATTCCAGCTGATAACAAGAGTTCCTCATCTGTGATATCTCCAACAACACCACGCACCAAGACTGGTTCAAATTGATTGATTCGTTCCTCATGGTTGTCAATAGCGATAATATTTATATCATGCTTGGCGAGAGTAGCCAGAACACTACTCCCAAAAATACCCAAGCCTAAAATTCCGATTGTCCGATCTGACATAGTTTATCCTTTCTTATCCTATGGTAATATCTGCTTTCATATAGTGGATCATATCTTTCTTATCTGGTCGATACTCAGCCAAACTAACTAATAGCGTCAGAGGTCCGATTCGCCCAACAAACATCAGTAGCATAATGACACTAAGCGCTAGCTTACCTAACTCTGGTGTCAAATTAGCAGTTACTCCAACCGTGGCAAGCGCTGAAATAGTTTCAAACATCAGGTAGATAAAGCGCGGATTCCCCTCGGCTGTTATTCCTACTAAGATTAAGCCCGATAAAAAAGTTATCAAGAAGATGATAAAAACACTGAATGATTTTTGAACTGTCCGTGGTTCAATCGTTCTCCGAGCAACATTTGCATGAGGTAGTCCTAAAAGTTCACTGCGTGCAAATACCAACAAGACAAAGAAGGTTGTGATTTTTAGTCCCCCTGCTGTACCGCCAGGTGCCCCACCCAGAAACATCTGCAAAATATAGATCATCAAGGTAACAGGCCTAGCCTGAGTAAAATCAATAGAAGCAAAACCTGCCGTTCTCATGCTAACTGTTTGGAAAAAGCTGACTAGCAATTTATCAGGGATGCTGAGATTGCCAATCGTTCCCGAATTGTTCCACTCTATCAAGAGGGTTGAAACTGTTCCAGCAAATAAAATCCCCGCTGTTAAGAAGAGGACTAGCTTAGTATGGAAACGAAGACGACGCTTTTTCTTCTTTCCTAATTGGGTAGCCAAGTCGAACCAAACCATGAAACCTAGACCACCCGTAATAATCAAGCCTGCTATCACTAAATTAATCAATGGGTCTGTCTGAAAGGCTAGCAAACTCGTGCTACCAAAATTATCAAATCCAGCATTACAGAAAGCTGAAATAGCTACGAAGATAGAGGTAAAAATCCCTCGGCCCCAACCAAATTCCGGAACAAAACGAAAACTTAACAAGAAGGCTCCGAGTCCTTCAACGATAAAAGTCGTCAAAAAAATCGAACGTATGAAAACCATTAAAGACTGAGTTTCTCCATAACTAAAGCTCTCCAGAATTGTTTCACGGCTACGAAGGCTGAGCTTTTGCTTGCTTTGAATATAAAAGACCCCTATAAAGGTCATGAGACCCAAACCACCAATCTGGATCAAAAACATACAGATTAACTGACCCCAGATGTTATATGTAGTAGCTACTGGTTGAGTAAAGAGTCCTGTCACACAGACCATGGATACTGCTGTAAAGAGATGGTCGAAATAGGTTGCTTGGGAGCTTGTTGCTTGCACAAATGGCAGACTCAAAAGGAGAGACCCCAAGAGGATAACCAAAGCAAAACTTAAAAAGATTCTCCGAGCGGGTGATAAACGCCCTAGAATGGTATTTATTTTTTCAACAATTGATTTTAATAACATAGCTACATTGTACCACAAAAATCAGTTAAAGCTGTCACATATGACTAACGATTTCAAGACAGAGTTCTAAGGCCTTATCAAAAGCTTCTGCACCCCAATCGCGTTGGTCATAGTTATCAAGATCTGCCAAAGAATCTGCCGTAAACAACAACTCACCCCAAACTGCTCCGCGAAGCTGAGCTACTGCCGCAAGAGCTGCACACTCCATCTCCACAACTACGCAGCCTTCTTCCTTGCGATAAGCAACTTTTTCAGCTGTTTCTCGGTAAAATCCGTCTGTCGACCAAGTCATGACTTCCTCGTAAGGGATACCTAGTTGTTCCAAAACTTGTTCGATAGCAGAAATTGCTTGAACATGCACATCCATATAACGAGAAGGTGGTGCATAATGGTAGCTGGCTCCTTCATCGCGTAGGGCTCGAACTGGAACTAGAAAAGCATTTTCTTCTATATTACTCAGCACCCCGCAGGTTCCCGTGGAGATGATTTTCTCCACACCGTAACCAATCAACCAATCCATAAACTGGGCCGCAGGGGCAGAACCAACAGGAGCCTGGGCCAGACATACTTCCTCACCCTTGTAACTCATGACATAAACAGGATAGGTTTTAGTGGCAGACACAAACTCGCCAACGCACTCTGCTCCTATTTCCTGGGCGTAGCGGTCAATCTCCTCCTCCAAAAATGCATAGATACACTTCTTTGGCAATTGTAAATCTAATCCTTCGTGATTTGGCATGATGACTGCCTGAGGATTGTCATCAAATTCTAAAATAGGAATGGCATGTTTTTGAATCATAAAGCACCTCCTCTAAATTTGTACTATTATAACAAAAGCTAAACGAAAGTCAAGACGGGAGGCTAAGTCAAATCAGAAAAACCTACCTTAAGTAGGAAACAACAATTAAATGCTTTTTTCGTCATAATAAAATTGCTATAGCTTAGGAATTAGTTTATAATAGATTGAATTTAAAAAAGGGAGAAATCTTATGAAATTCTATTCATATGACTATGTTCTCAGTCAGATTAGTCAACAGAATTGGACCATGATTATTGTGTCGACATTCTTAGTGATTGTGACTGGATTCTTTGCATTTAAGGCTTTCAAAGATAAAAGAGGGAGTAAGTTCCGTGAATTATCGCTCATTTCTATTTTGACGTTAATTGCTTTTGTATTGATTAGCATTACGAATTTTCAAAACAGCCAATCCAATGATAATCAATTTCGTAGTTCCTTACACTTCATCGAGATTGTATCAAAAGAGTTAGGTGTTGATAAAAAAGATATTTATGTCAATACTTCAGCTACTACTGATGGAGCTATTATTAAGGTTGGCGACAATTTTTATCGTGCCATTAGCGGGACTGACCAAGATAGCTATTTGTTAGAAAAGATGGAACTCTATAAATCAGACGTTGAACTCGTGGAGGTTGAAAAATGATAAGCTTTTTTGCTACGATTGCAATTAAATTGGCCTTGGGGCTACTTTCTCTTGTTTTTGTTATTAACGTAACAGGTAAAGGAAATTTAGCACCAAGTTCTGCAGTAGATCAAATCCAGAACTTTGTTCTCGGGGGTATTATCGGTGGGGTTATCTACAATAGCTCGATTACCATCATCCAATACATTGTTATCCTCATTATTTGGACTATTCTCATTTTACTCCTTAAATGGTTGAATACCAATGTTTCCTTCATCAAACATCTGATTGACGGGAAACCTACGATTATCATTAAAAATGGAACATTAGATCCAGAAGCCTGTCGCTCAAAAGGTCTAGCTGCTGCTGATGTTGCTCTTAAATTGCGCGCTCAAGGAATCTTTCAATTAAAGGATGTCAAGAGAGCTGTGATTGAGCAAAATGGACAGCTAATTGTTGTAAGAATGGGTGACGAAAATCCTAAGTACCCAGTCATTACAGACGGTGTTGTCCAAGTTGAAATCCTAGAAACCATTGGCAAATCCGAGGAGTGGCTAACTGAGAAATTGAAAGAAGAAGGTTTCGAAGAAGTCTCAAATATCTTTATCGCTGAATATGATAAAGGTCAATTGAATATTGTAACCTATTAAAAAAATAAACTGATGCTTTTCGTATCAGTTTTTTGCTTTTTAGCATAAAAGGGTATATACTTAAACCAATATCTGATGTAATTTAGATAATACAAAAAATTAACGGAGGTATCCCCCATGTCAATCGAAGAAAAATTCAACCAAGCTAAAGGTTCTGTTAAAGAAGGTTTTGGTAAACTAACTGGCGATACAAAAACTCAAGCAGAAGGAGCTGCAGAAAAGGTAGCTTCAAAAGCTAAAGAAGTTGCTGAAGATGCAAAAGAAGCTGTCGAAGGCGCAGTATCTGGCGTGAAAAACATCTTTAAAAAAGACGGAGAATAGTTCTTTTTCGTTCTAACAACATAAAAAAATCTCCCTTCTCTTTCGAGAAAGGAGATTTTTATTTTATGGGTGTCCACCAGGGCCACCATTTCCTTGAGGGCCACCGCCAGGTGCTCCTCCGCCTCCAGGCATAGAATTGACGATTTCCGTTTGTTTTTCACCGTTGAGGTAGATATCTCCACCTGTGTAGGTCGCTGTTCCGTCAAAGTCAAAACCAGATTGACCAGTCATTTTGATAGTTCCTCCATTAACTGCGATATTCCCATTTGAGTCAATTGGATCTGTGTCCCCTTGGCCAACTTCAACTGTCAAATTCCCACCATTCATGGTAAAGAAAATTTCACTTTGTTGGGCGTTTTTGTTGGCCGCATTGACACCATCATCTGTTGAATAGATGGTAATATCCCCACCGTTGATGGTGATAGATTTACCTTCAAGACCTTCGGTAGAATTCTTGACGGTATAGGTTCCACTATCGATGACCAAATCACCTGAGGCATGGATACCATCATCACCTGCAGTAACGGTTATAGTGTTATCAGAGAGATACATGGTTCCAACAGAAGTATCGTCATCATTGTCGACCTTGATCCCGTCTTCCTTGGCATCGATGGTCATGGTTGTGCCGGTGATGTTGAGTTCATCATTAACATTAAAGGCATCTCCAACTGCTGTGATGTTGTAGGTTCCACCTGTGATGTGAAGTGTATCGTTAGCCTTGATAGCATTGTTTTTCTTGCCATCTACATTGAGAGTTCCTTTACCATTGATGGTCAAATCCACTTTAGAGAAGAGGGCCGCGTCAGCCTTGTCATCACTATTTGAAGCTGAATCTGACAGGCTATTTGTTGTGCCATCTGCTAGAGTTAGGTAAACATGCCCAGCTGATGTTGCAGAAATAGCTGCATTGGCATTAGTCATTGTTACACCATTTAGAACGATGTGTACATCATCTGAACTTCCAGCTTCAATCTTGATTTGAATTCCGTCGGATTGACCAGAAATTACATAAGTTCCTGACTTAGAGATTGTAACTGTAGAACCCGATACGGCTACTCCATCACCTGATACCGTCGCCGTTGATCCTGACAAAGTTACAGTTGCAGCTGTTTTTTCATCATAAGAAGTATCATAGTCCTTATCTGTAAAGTAACTAGATGTTTTCTTATTAGTAGTTACTGTTGTCGTTGCAGTACTATTGCTAGCTGTTGTATTTGAAGTTGACTGGGTACATGCTGTTACCAGTGCTAGAGTTGTTATACTTGTTAATAGGAATGTCCATTTTTTTGCTTTCATGCTCGTTTCCTCGTCTTTCATTTTACATGCCCTTAGTCTACGGGTCTTTCCTAAAAGAAGCCTAAACTTTTTCTGAAAGTTTTCTTAAGTTTAGTTTCAATTAAGTTAAATTTAACAAAAGTTTTAGAAATCCCCTCTAGAATTGTAGACAAGCAAGTTCACCTTGTTTAAAAATAGTATAACTGAAAGAAAGAGGAGAAAGACTTATGAAACCATTAGAAACAACTTTCAAACGGATTGAAACCAAATATATTGTCTCCAAAGATAAACTAGACAAACTGATTCAAGATTTAAAGGAATATTTAGTAGAAGACGACTATCCAATTTCAACTATTTCAAATATCTACTTTGATACGGAAGACTTTGCTGTGCTCCAAGATGATGATTTTGGAAATAAGCGAAAAGAAAAGGTTCGGATGCGGACCTATCTCAGTCAACCCAAAGCAGATAGTCAAGTATTTTTAGAAATTAAAACCAAGGACCAAGAAGGAGTTGGTCGCAAGTTTAGACTACTCTCAACTCCTATTTCTATTCTTAACTTTATGACCAAAGGGCACTTGGATGCTAGCATTACTGATACAGTCGTCATTGAAAAAGTGAAAAAGCTTCATCAGGATTACAAGCAAGCAATCCAGCCTCGTATGTACATCTACTACGATCGTTATTCATTAAAAGAAAAAAAATACATCGAGGGCTACAACTATAACAAAATTCGTATCACAATTGACCAAAATCTAGTCTATAGAGATGAAAATGTCAGTCTTTTCGCTGGAAACCATGGAGATGCTTTACTAGATGACGATACTGTAATTATGGAGATTAAGGCTCCTGGAAACAAACCCCAGTGGTTACAAAACATCCTAGACAAGTATAGTTTGATGGAGCACAAATTTTCAAAATACAGTTGTGCTTACCACAAATCTCAAGGGCTTCCTTATGCACCACGTCCCAGTATAGAAAGCGCAGGTACCGCTTATGCTTAATCTATTTAACTCAATTTTCAACAACGCCACTGCAAGTGCAGATCCCTTCCAACTACTGCTGGCACTTCTAGTCAGTCTAGTCCTCGGTTTGGCACTTACTTGGACCTACAAATATCGGACCCTCTACACCAGAGAATTTGCTATCAGCTTGACTCTGCTTCCCTGCCTTATGACCTTGGTTATTTTTCTGGTCAATGGGAGCTTGGGTACTTCAATTGCTGTAGCCGGAACCTTTAGTTTGATTCGTTTCCGTTCTGCAACTAGTGGTTCAAGAGAACTGATTGCAATTTTCCTAGCCATGATTATCGGTTTGGCTTGTGGAACAGGCTATCTCTTCCTAGCAATTCTCTTCACGCTCTTTATCTTGGGCGTTTGGTTCCTTTTGGAAAATCAACAAGTCAAAACTGACAATCAACGTCGTAGACTTTTGACAATCACGGTAGCTAATCAGGAGAAGGTACAGGAAGCAATCCAATCAGCTCTTGACCAATTCTGCTCAGAAATTGACATGATTACGATCAATAGCACAAATGCAGGGGACAACCTTAGCATTGTCTATGAAGTCGAGCTAAAAACAGAGGCAGATGATTTCCAAGTGACTAGCTATCTTACACAAAATATTGATCAATGCGATGTGGCATTGACTAAAAAAGCTAAAAAGAGAAAAAATCTCTAAAGACGAAAAACGAGGCTGGGATAAAAATTCCCACCTCGTTTTTTGCTAGCAATAAGTTTTTGATACTGGGACTGGTTAGGCTTTACGATTCCAAAGAGCTCTTGTAAAAAAGACTTCACTTTCTCTTTCTACAATCTTTAATTTCCTTTAACTGGAATCTCTTTGATAACTCGTGCTGGATTTCCTGCTAGAACTACGTTGTCACCAAAGGATTTTGTAATGACCGCTCCTGCTCCTGCAACGACATTATCCCCTAAAGTAACACCTGGTAGGACAATGACACCACCGCCTGCCCAGAAGTTCTTACCAATCGTGATGGGTTTGCCAAATTCTAGCCCTGAGTTTCGTTCGTCAGGGTCCAGTGGGTGAAGGGGTGTTAAAAATTGACAGTTGGGACCAATCATAGCATTGTCACCGATGGTTATAGAACAAACATCTAGCATAGTTAAATTCCAATTGGAATAAAAATTTTCTCCCAGATGAATATTGACCCCGTAATCTACCATCAAGCGAGTGTTGATGTAGAGATTTTCACCAGTAGAACCAAACCATCCTTTGATGATTTCCATACCTTTTACTGGATCTACCTCTTCATTAAAAGCAGCTTGCTTTTGTCGCGCTGTTTGCGCCAAGCTACGTAGTTCCGGATCAAACGGATGATAGGGTTCCCCCGCAATCATTTTTTGGTATTCTGTTTTCATGTTTTAATTTCCTTGCTTTTTATACTCAATGAAAATCAAAGAGCATACTAGGAAGAGAGCCGCAGGCTGTACTTGAGTACGGCAAGGTGAAGCTGACGTGGTTTGAATTTGATTTTCGAAGAGTATTAGATGATTGTAGCATAGTTCTATCCTTAATACAAGCATCAAAAAACTAGTGCATCGCACGATGCACTAGTTTCTTATTAGAAAGTTGACTTTCTCACTACTTTACAGACTTGATTAGTCTTCTTTCTTTTTACGAGCCATAAGTCCGAATCCACTTAAGATACCTAACAAGCCAAGCGCAGCAAGACTAGCATGATCTTCAGTACCAGTATTTGGCAATTGAGGAGTAGTTGTCTTAGCTACTGTTTCAGTTACTGGAGTTGATTCCCTTGGTGTTTCTGGAACTTGGATTGGTTTTGGTTCTGGTGTCGGAACTGGATCTGGCGTTGGTTTCGAATCTGGTGTCGGTACCGGATTCGGTGTTACCACCTTCTTGTAGATGTGTTGGATATTACCGTCTTTATCTACAACCGTCTTCACAAACTCGTAACCTGAAATTTCTTTCTTCGGTTGTTCACCGTTCTCAGTTGGATATCCTGGAATTAGATTTCCATTTTCATCAACATAAGAGGTCGCAATCTTTTCGTAGACGTGCTCGGTATCTCCGTTTGGAAGTTTCTTCGTTTCTACGAAGCGGTAACCTGGGATAGCTTTCTTCGGTTGTTCGCCATCTTCACTTGGATATCCTGGAATTGAATTACCTTCTTTATCCTTGAATGATGTCTTAACTTGTTCGTAGACGTGCTCGGTATCTCCGTTCGGAAGTTTCTTAGTCTCTACGAAGCGGTAGCCTGGGATAGCTTTCTTCGGTTGTTCGCCATCTTCACTTGGATATCCTGGAATTGAATTGCCTTCTTTATCCTTGAATGATGTCTTAACTTGTTCGTAGATGTGCTCGGTATCTCCGTTTGGAAGTTTCTTAGTCTCTACAAAGCGGTAACCTGGGATAGCTTTCTTCGGTTGTTCGCCATCTTCACTTGGATATCCTGGGATTGAATTGCCTTCTTTATCCTTGAATGATGTCTTAACTTGTTCGTAGACGTGCTCGGTATCTCCGTTCGGAAGTTTCTTAGTCTCTACGAAGCGGTAGCCTGGGATAGCTTTCTTCGGTTGTTCGCCATCTTCACTTTGATATCCTGGGATTTCTTTGCCTTCTTTATCCTTGAATGATGTCTTAACTTGTTCGTAGACGTGCTCGGTATCTCCGTTCGGAAGTTTCTTAGTCTCTACGAAGCGGTAACCTGGGATTTCTTTCTTTGGTTGTTCGCCATCTTCACTTGGATATCCTGGAATTGAATTGCCTTCTTTATCCTTGAATGATGTCTTAACTTGTTCGTAGACGTGCTCGGTATCTCCGTTCGGAAGTTTCTTAGTCTCTACGAAGCGGTAGCCTGGAATTTCTTTCTTAGGATTTTCGCCATCTTCTGTTGGATAACCTGGAATTGCTTTACCTTCTTTATCCTTGAATGATGTCTTAACTTGTTCGTAGACGTGCTCGGTATCTCCGTTCGGAAGTTTCTTAGTCTCTACGAAGCGGTAGCCTGGAATTTCTTTCTTAGGATTTTCGCCATCTTCTGTTGGATAACCTGGAATTGCTTTACCTTCTTTATCCTTGAATGATGTCTTAACTTGTTCGTAGACGTGCTCGGTATCTCCGTTTGGAAGTTTCTTCGTTTCTACGAAGCGGTAGCCTGGGATAGCTTTCTTCGGTTGTTCGCCATCTTCACTTGGGTAGCCTGGAATTGAATTGCCTTCTTTATCTACAAATGTAGTAACCGGTGTTACTGTTGGTGTATATGTTGCAGAAGCTTTTGTTCCGTTCATATCTTCACGAACAACTGTAACAGATGGAGCTGTTCCAGTAAATGATTTCTCAGGTACGAAGGTTACTGTTCCATCTGCTGCTACTGTGTATGTACCAACACCTGAAATAGTCTTAGTTGTTGAACCATCGTCAAATGTTGCTGGAACGTCATTATTCATTGGAACACGGCTATCGCCTTCCTTGAATGTTGGTTTACCAGACTGTTCTTTACCTTTTGGTCCAATAGTTGTAGCTGGTTCACCTGTTGGAGTTACTGGTGTCACAGTTGGGGTGTACTTAGCTGTGACTGGTTTGCCGTTCTTGTCTACACGTTTAACAGTGACGCCTGTTCCTGTGCCAGTGAATGATTTTTCTGGGACGAAGGTTACTGTTCCATCTGGAGCAACAGTGTATGTACCTTCTCCTGGAATAACTTTCGTTGTTGAGCCATCTTTAAATGTTGCTGGCACATCATCATCCATTGGTAAACGGCTGTCACCTTCGGTGAAGGTTGGTTTACCTGTTTGAGTAGCACCTTGGATATCAGTAGATGTCGCATCTTCAGATGTTGGAACGACTGGAGTAATCTTCGGTGTATATGTTGTTTCTACTGTTGTTCCATTTGTGTCAACTGCTTGAACCTTAACTGGAACAACATCACCTGAATAAGATTTATCCGTTGGTGTAAAGGTCACAACACCTGTTTCCTTATCAACTGTGAAAGTACCAACAACCTTGCCTTCTGGTGATTTAGTATCTACAGATGTAGCTGGTTGACCATTTTCATCAAGAAGAGTAATGGCATCCTTGTCGATTGGTACAACTGGATCACCTTCTGTGAAAGTAACTGTTCCAGTTTGAACCACACCTTGAGGTCCAGTTGATTCGGCCGGAATTGCTGTTGGTGTTACTGGTGTCACTGTTGGTGTGTAAGTCGCAGAAGCTTTGATTCCATTCTTATCTTCACGAACAACCGTTACGGCCGGTGCTTTACCTGTGAATGACCTTTCAGGAACAAAGGTTACTGTTCCATCTGCGGCTACTGTATATGTCCCAACACCATTAACTGTCTTGGTAGTTGAGCCATCGTCAAATGTCGCTGGAACGTCATCGTTCATTGGCACACGGCTATTACCTTCAGTAAATTCAGGCTTACCTGTTTGGGTTTGACCTTGTTTATCTGTTGTTTCAACTGGTGTCGCTGTCGGTGTTACAGGAGTTACTGTTGGTGTGTACTTAGCTGTGATTTCAGTCCCGTTCTTATCCACACGTTTCACAGTTACGCCTGTTCCTGTTCCAGTAAATGATTTTTCTGGTACTAAAGTTACTGTTCCATCTGGAGAAACGGTGTATGTTCCTTCGCCATCTACTGTCTTAGTGGTTGAGCCATCATCGAAAGTAGCCGGAACGTCATCGTTCATTGGCACACGGCTGTCACCTTCTGTGAATACAGGTTTACCTGTTTGAGTCGCACCTTGGATATCTGTTGATTCAGCTGGAGTAGCTGTTGGTGTTACTGGTGTCACAGTTGGGGTGTAAGTCGCAGAAGCTTTGGTTCCGTTCTTATCTTCACGAACAACCGTTACGGCCGGCGCTTTACCTGTAAATGACTTTTCAGGAACAAAGGTTACTGTTCCATCTGCTGCTACTGTGTATGTACCAACTCCATCAACTGTCTTGGTTGTTGAACCATCGTCAAATGTTGCTGGCACATCATCATCCATTGGTAAACGGCCATCACCTTCGGTGAATACAGGTTTACCTGTTTGTGTTTGACCTTGTTTACCTGTTGTTTCTACTGGTGTTGCTGTCGGTATTACAGGAGTTACTGTTGGGGTGTACTTAGCTGTGATTTCAGTTCCATTCTTATCCACACGTTTCACAGTTACGCCTGTTCCTGTTCCAGTAAATGATTTTTCTGGCACGAAGGTTACTGTTCCAGCTGGTGCGACTGTGTATGTTCCTTCGTCATCTACTGTCTTAGTGGTTGAGCCATCATCAAAAGTAGCTGGAACGTCATCGTTCATTGGCACACGGCTGTCACCTTCTGTGAATACAGGTTTACCTGTTTGTGTTTGACCTTGTTTACCTGTTGTTTCAACTGGTGTCGCTGTCGGTGTTACTGGTGTCACAGTTGGGGTGTACTTAGCTGTGATTTCAGTTCCATTCTTATCCACACGTTTCACAGTTACGCCTGTTCCTGTTCCAGTAAATGATTTTTCTGGCACGAAGGTTACTGTTCCAGCTGGTGCGACTGTGTATGTTCCTTCGCCATCAACTGACTTGGTAGTTGAGCCATCATCAAATGTTGCTGGAACATCATCGTTCATTGGCACACGGCTATCGCCTTCTGTGAATACAGGTTTACCTGTTTGAGTCGCACCTTGGATATCAGTTGATTTCGCATCTTCAGATGTTGGAACGACTGGAGTAATCTTCGGTGTATATGTTGTTTCTACTGTTGTTCCATTTGCGTCAGCTGCTTGAACCTTAACTGGAACGACATCACCTGAGTATGATTTATCAGTTGGTGTGAAGGTCACAACACCTGTTTCCTTATCAACTGTGAAAGTACCAACAACCTTGCCTTCTGGTGATTTAGCATCTACAGATGTAGCTGGTTGACCATTCTCGTCAAGAAGAGTAATGGCATCCTTGTCGATTGGTGCGACTGGGTCACCTTCAGTGAAGGTAACTGTTCCAGTTTGAACAAGACCTTGAGGGCCAGTTGATTCGGCCGGAATTGCTGTTGGTGTTACTGGAGTCACAGTTGGGGTGTAAGTCGCAGAAGCTTTGGTTCCATTCTTATCTTCACGAACAACCGTTACGGCCGGCGCTTTACCTGTGAATGACTTTTCAGGAACAAAAGTTACTGTTCCATCTGCAGCTACTGTGTATGTACCAACGCCGTCAATTGTCTTGGTAATTGAGCCATCATCGAAAGTAGCTAGAACGTCATCGTTCATTGGTACACGGCTATTACCTTCAGTAAATTCAGGTTTACCTATTTGAGTTTGACCTTGTTTCCCTGTTGTTTCAACTGGTGTTGCTGTCGGTGTTACTGGAGTCACTGTTGGTGTGTAAGTCGCAGAGGCTTTTGTTCCGTTCTTATCTTCACGGACAACCGTTACGGCCGGTGCTTTACCTGTGAATGACTTTTCAGGAACAAAGGTTACTGTTCCATTTGATGCTACTGTGTATGTACCAACTCCATCCACTGTCTTGGTAGTTGAGCCATCATCGAAAGTAGCTGGAACGTCATCGCTCATTGGCACACGACTGTCACCTTCTGTGAATACAGGTTTACCTGTTTGAGTCGCACCTTGGATATCTGTTGACTCAGTTGGAGTAGCTGTCGGTGTTATTGGTGTTACGGTTGGTGTGTAAGTTGCAGAGGCTTTTGTTCCGTTCTTATCTTCGCGAACAACCGTCACAGCTGAAGCAGTTCCAGTAAATGATTTCTTAGGGACGAAGGTTACTGTTCCATCTGCTGCTACTGTGTATGTACCAACACCGTCAACTGTCTTGGTAGTTGAGCCATCATTGAAAGTAGCCGGAACGTCATCGTTCATTGGCACACGGCTATCGCCTTCGGTGAAGGTTGGTTTACCTGTTTGAGTCGCACCTTGGATATCAGTTGTTTCAGCTGGTGTCGCTGTTGGGCTTACTGGAACAATTTCAGGTGTATAAGTTGTATCCACCTTGATATCGTTTGAGCTTTCAGCTTGCACCTTGGCTGGTGTTACCGCGCCAGTGTATGATTTGTCTGACGGTGTGAAGGTTACTTGTCCAGTAGCTGAATCGATCGTGAAAGTACCGATTTCAGTTGTACCGTCTGCCGCATAAGCTGGCGTAGTTGTAACTTCATTACCATCTTTATCCAAGAGCTTATAACTATTTGATTTAATGGTTACAGGTTTATCTTGACCATTTACTTGGACAGTTGTTCCTGCAAAGGCTGGTGTACCTGTTTGAGTCACACCTTGGATATCTTTTGAAGTAGCTGGTTGAGCTGTTGGAACAGCAGCTACAACAGTTGGAGTATAAGTTGCATCCGAAGTGATTGTCGCCGTCTTACCGTTCCCATTTGTAATAGTCGCAGTTGCTTGAACTGTTACACCTGTTGCAGTTCCAACAAAGTCTTTTTCAGGTGTGAAGGTTACCGCTCCTGTAGTAGGATCAATTGCATATGTTCCTTCGCCTGCTACGGTCATAGTTGTCGCATCAGTCGGTTGACCTGTCGTTGGATCCACTAATTTCTTGCTTGTGATTTGAGCAGTCTTGTCGCTACTCAAGTCGAAAGTTGGTGTTTGTGTTTGCGGAACGTTTTGAATATCCGCAGAAACCTTGTCTGTAGGAGTCACTGTAATTGGTGTTACTGTTGGTGTGTAAGTCGCTGAAGCTTTTGTTCCGTTCATGTCTTCACGGACAACTGTTACGGCTGATGCAGTACCTGTAAAGCTTGGTTCTGGAACAAAGGTTACTGTTCCATCTGCTGCTATTGTGTATTTACCAACACCATCAACAGTCTTAGTTGTTGAGCCATCGTCAAATGTTGCTGGAACAGCATCGTTCATTAGTACACGGCTATCACCCTCAGTAAATACCGGCTTACCTGTTTGAGTGGCACCTTGAACATCTGTTGATTCAGCTGGTGCTGCAGTTGGTTTAACCGGTGTTACTGTTGGTGTGTAAGTCGCTGAAGCTTTTGTTCCGTTCATGTCTTCACGGACAACTGTTACGGCTGATGCAGTACCTGTAAAGCTTGGTTCTGGAACAAAGGTTACTGTTCCATCTGCTGTTATTGTGTATTTACCAACACCATCAACAGTCTTAGTTGTTGAGCCATCGTCAAATGTTGCTGGAACAGCATCGTTCATTAGTACACGGCTATCACCCTCAGTAAATACCGGCTTACCTGTTTGAGTGGCACCTTGAACATCTGTTGATTCAGCTGGTGCTGCAGTTGGTTTAACCGGTGTTACTGTTGGTGTGTAGGTCGCAGAGGCTTTAGTACTGTTCATGTCTTCACGGACAACTGTTACGGCTGATGCAGTACCTGTAAAGCTTGGTTCTGGAACAAAGGTTACAGTTCCATCTGCTGCTACTGTGAACTTACCAACGCCTTCTACTGTCTTAGTCGTTGAACCATCGTCAAATGTTGCTGGAACAGCATCGTTCATTGGCACACGGCTATTACCTTCAGTAAATACCGACTTACCTGTTTGGGTTTGACCTTGTTTACCTGTTGTTTCAACTGGTGTCGCTGTCGGTGTTACAGGAATTGCTGTTGGTGTGTAAGTCGCAGAGGCCTTGGTTCCGTTCTTGTCTTCACGGACAACCGTTACAGCCGGTGCAGTTCCGACAAATGATTTCTCAGGAACAAATGTCACCGTACCGTCGGCTGCTACTGTGTATGTACCAACGCCGTCAACTGTCTTAGTCGTTGAACCATCGTCAAATATCGCTGGAACATCTTCATTGATAGCTACTGTTTTCTCAACACCGTCAACGGTTACAGTTCCACCCTTGAATTCAGGTTTACCTGTTTGAGTGGCACCTTGGATGTCAGTTGATTCAGATGATGTTGCTGTTGGGGTTACAGGAACAATCTCAGGTGTATAGGTTGTATCAACCTTGATACCGTTTGAGCTTTCAGCTTGAACCTTGGCTGGTGTTACAACACCTGTGTATGATTTATCAGTTGGTGTGAATGTTACAGTACCAGTTGCTGGATCGATAGTGAATGTACCGATTGGCGTTGTACCATCGGCAGCATAAGCTGTTGTAGTTGTAACTTCATGACCGTCTTTGTCCAAAAGTGTATAGCTATTGTCTTTAATCGTGATAGCTTTATCTTCACCGTTTACTTGGACAGTAGTTCCTGCAAATGTTGGTGTGCCTGTTTGTGTTGCACCTTGAACATCTTTAGAAGTTGCAGGTTTTGCTGTTGGAACAGCCGCTACAACTGTTGGTGTGTAGGTTGCATCGGATGTAATTGTCGCCGTCTTACCGTTCGCATTTGTAATAGTCGCAGTTGCTTGAACTGTTACACCTGTTGCAGTTCCAACAAAGTCTTTTTCAGGTGTGAAGGTAACCGCTCCTGTAGTAGGATTGATTGTATATGTTCCTTCGCCTGCTACTTTCACACTGGTTTCAACAGTAGGCTGGCCAGTTACTGGATCTACTAATTTCTTGCTAGTAATCTTCGTAGCCTTGTCATTGCTTAACTCAAATGTAGGCGTTTGAGTTTGAGGGACATTTTGCACATCCTCAGAAACCTTATTAGTAGGGCTGATTGTGGCTGGGGTTACTGTTGGAGTATACTTAGCAGTAGCTGTTTTTATAAATTCTGACTGAACTTGTTTATTTTTATCTCGTCCAACTGGTGCAGTAAGTGAAACTGTTACTCCCTTAGCAGTGCCAGTAAATCCTGGTTCCGGCACAAAGGTAACTTTCCCAGTCAAATCGTCTAAGTAGTAAATCCCTTCCCCTTCTACAGTTAGAACAGGGTCATTGATAACCTTGCCAGTCGTAGGACTCACAAACTTAGCTGGATAATCAAAATCAGGTGTGATTTTAACTTTCTCACCATTACTATTTGTTCCTTCAAGAGCAAATTCTGGAGTAGCTATTTGACTAGCTCCTTGAACGTCTGTTGAAGTTTTATCAAGCCCTTCCAAATTTTTTGGAGTTACAGTCGGGATGTAAAGGCCATCCATAGTGTTTAGAAGAGTGTCTACAATCGATTCTTTAGTAGGATCCTTTGTTGACCAACCAGTATCGTAGCCATTACTATCTGTACGACGGATAGAGATTCCATCAGCTGTTCCTAAGAAATTATCTTCAGGGATGAATTCTACATCTACGTCTTTACCATTTGCGGTAATCTTATATTTACCTTGACCTGGTACGACATAGTAGCCTTCAGCATCCAAAGTAGCCTTGTTTCCATTTGCATCGACAATGTATGGTGCTACTGTTTCATCAATTTTTGCTAATTCAGTTAAGCTATAGCCTTGCAAACCTCGAGCAGTAAAGGCTACAGTTGCTGTTTGTTTAGCAGCTTGAAGACCAGAAGTTTCCTTGAATTCCCCTTTTGGTGGGTGCGTAATTTGGGTCTTGAAGTCTTCTACTTCTCCTGAGAAGGCCATACCTGTTGGGCTTTCAATTTCTTTAGCACTCTTAGCGATACGAAGACGAACCCCTAATTCAGTAACACTAGGGTCAATATAAGTTTTGCTGTTTGCAAATGTTAACTCAACTATACCATCTTTCGTAATAGTAGCTAAATTTGAACGCTCGTCTTCATCGAAGGTTCCATTTTGATTGAAGTCAACCCAACCATAGATGTTTGCCTGTGCAGCTCCATCAGTATGGGCTTCAACAGAAATTTTATAATTACCTGGTTTGGTACGGTCCATCTTGATCATCTCATTGGTTTTCCCTTTAAGATTATCTGGAAGCAATTGGTCGATTCCTTCATCCGCAGTGGTCGCCTTGTCATCACCCGTCCAATCAAGGGTGTTGTTTTCATCCATATCAGGACTCAAATGTCCGAGATAGGGTTGGTTTACTTTACCACCAGTAACACCGTCTACAGTTGCAATGGTATGGACCGCCTTACCATATGACTCAGGAGCATCTCCTTCATCAAGTGGGAAGAATCCTAGCATAGCGGACTGTTTCCCACCTGAAGCGATATAAAGCCCCACTTCAGAGGCACCACGTGTCATCACGATTGGAACAGTATAATTACCTGCAGAAATGTTTGGTCCAAAGATACCAGTTCCTAGACCACCTGTAACTTGGTCAGGATTTCCAAAATACTTCCAAGCTACTGGTTTCTTATCAGGTCCAACTTGATTAGAATCACGAAGTTGTCTTAGGTTAATGTTATTATATTTAGGTGTAGATCCAAAAAGATTTTCAGTATCTTGTGGTGAATATGTTACAGAAGTAGTTGGTCTGATATACTTCTTCCATTCTCCAAGGTGTTGCCAACCTTCTCCATTGGTAGTAAACATAACAAATTCACCTGGGTTAGCAGACTCCCCATCAGCCATAACAATAGCTGGCTTAACTGTCTTGCCACGGAAGGTTGCAGAGATTTCAAACTGAACTCCAATATTTCCACCATTCATAGCTGAACCCATGGTAGTCTTCTTGGTTTTCGTATCAACGTTTTCAAATCTAATTTCAGTCCAATTATTTTGAGCATCAGCGACAACGTCGGATTCCATGCCATCGTTAAAAGCTTTTTTTGCCCCTGTTGAAGTAACACCACTTACATAGCCATTTTTTGCATTTGGATCATAGGTTGCTTTTTCGGCTTCTGTAGCTCCTTGATTTTCCATCCGTTTCTTATAAATCTCAGTTGCTTGGAAAGGCTTCAAGGATTTGACTTTTACAGTGACTACATAGCCAGGCATGATTTCCTTGGTATAAGTAGCACCAACTTGAAGAGCTAATTTTTCTTCTAAATTTTTATCAGGAAAAGCGTCATTTTTAGGAACGAGGACTGTTTTTGCCCCTGTCCAGTTGGCTACATCTCCAAAGTCCAACCAAGTAATCTGGCTAGTCAAAGACTTTGCGTCAAGGTCTGTTGTAAAGTCTGGTTTTTCAACTTTTGGAGTTGAAGTTGCGTCTTCAACGTCTGCACCAATTCCAGTAGCTGTTGCAGTATCTGCACGGAAGGCAGTATTCTTGTCAATCTCTTTACCATTACGAGGGTCGTTTTTCCCTGTATTTGCGATTGCGTTAGTACCTTCAGCTGGCTGAGTATTTGCTGCTATTTTTCCGGTACTTTCTTCAGTTTTTTCAGTAACTTCAGCCTTAGCTTCCACAACTGGTTTTGCTTCTGCTACTACCTTATTTTTAAGTTTTGCATTTACCGTTGTTACAAGTGATTGATAAGCAGCATCCAACTCAGCTTGACTTTCAGCAGAGGCAAGAGCATTCTTAGCATTATCAAGACTTACTTTTAAAGCATCAATACTTTCATCAGTCTTATTGCTATATTTACCATTCGCCAGGTTGGTTTCAATCTCAGCAATATAGCCTTGCAATCTTGTGTGATCTAGGTTCAGCTTAGTTTCAGTTGCACCTGGAACAACTGGAGTTGCCTGATAAGTTGTATCATCTTCTTTCGCAGCTTGAGATGTAGAAAGAGATTCCGGCTGCTCCTTTTCAGTCGTCACAGTCACCTCGTCAGTTTGCTTATTCTCAGCGACTTCTTCAGCTGCTACTCCTGTAGCAGTTCCAAGCATAACTAAAGTTCCTAGTAAAACTGAACAAACTCCTACATTTAACTTACGAATTGAAAATCGACTAATACGGTCATTAAACAGATCATTTTTCACTTATGCTACCTCCGAGCTATCTATAACTTAACTTAACTTAGTTTAGAATATATATGTATTTACTATTCAATATATTTCGTAAACTAATCGCTGTTATATTTTACCATGCTATCCCTTGTATCCCAAGCATTTTGCTCAATTTTTTGGAAAAAATTTTCTACTTTTATAGCTCAAATTATTTAGTAAATCATATAAAAATCAATATACCTTTTCTATATATTTAATACAAAAAAAGAGGGAAGACCCTCTTTTTGTTTAAGCATTATTTTATTCGCTTACTTCAACAGTTTCAACGGCTTCTTCTACAGTCGTATCAACTGGAGCTTCTTCTTGTGAAGATGCTAGGTAAGACTCTTCGTTGACTGCTTGTGGTTCAAGGTTACGGTAACGTGCCATACCTGTACCAGCTGGGATAATCTTACCGATGATAACATTTTCCTTAAGACCAAGGAGATGGTCTTTCTTACCACGGATAGCTGCGTCTGTAAGGACACGAGTTGTTTCCTGGAAGGAAGCTGCTGACAAGAAACTATTTGTTTCAAGTGAGGCTTTGGTGATTCCCATAAGGACTGGACGACCAGTCGCTGGCACTCCACCTGCGATAAGAACATCCTTGTTAGCATCTGTAAAGTCGTTGATGTCCATAAGAGTCCCCATGAGAAGATCTGTGTCTCCTGGATCCATAACACGAACTTTACGGATCATTTGACGAACCATTACCTCGATGTGTTTGTCTCCGATTTCTACCCCTTGGCTACGGTAAACTTTTTGAACTTCACCGAGAAGGTAGGTTTCAACTGACAAGACATCACGTACAGCAAGGAGACGTTTTGGTTGGATAGAACCTTCTGTCAATGCTGCACCACGAGAAACTTGGTCTCCAACTTCGACACGCATACGGGCTGTAAATGGTACCACGTATTCGCCTTCACCAGTTTCACCTTTAACGAAGACTTTCTTAGTACGAGTTGAAGCATCTTCTTCTATTGCTGTAACTTGTCCTTTAACTTCTGTGATAACCGCTTCCCCTTTAGGATTGCGGGCTTCAAAGATTTCTTGGACACGAGGAAGACCCTGAGTGATATCGGTATTTGAGGCAACCCCACCCGTGTGGAAGGTACGCATTGTAAGCTGTGTACCAGGTTCCCCGATAGATTGGGCAGCGATTGTACCAACTGCTTCACCAACTTCAACCGCATCACCAGTCGCCAAGTTGATACCATAACAGTGACGGCAGACACCATGACGAGTGTTACATGTAAATACTGAGCGGATGGTTACTTCTTCAACACCAGCATTGACAATTTCACGCGCCTTGTCTTCTGTGATCAATTCATTTGGACCAATGATAACTGCACCAGTTTCTGGGTGTTTAACAGTTTTCTTAGTGTAACGACCATTGAGACGTTCTTCAAGAGACTCAATCATCTCTTTACCTTCAGTGATAGAACGGATCAAGAGACCACGGTCTGTTCCACAGTCGTCCTCACGGATAATCACGTCTTGGGCAACGTCAACCAAACGACGAGTCAAGTAACCTGAGTCGGCTGTCTTAAGGGCCGTATCGGTCATACCTTTACGAGCACCGTGAGTTGAGAAGAACATTTCGAGTACTGACAAACCTTCGCGGAAGTTTGAAAGGATTGGCAATTCCATGATACGTCCGTTCGGAGCAGCCATCAGACCACGCATACCGGCAAGCTGTGAGAAGTTTGAGATGTTACCACGGGCTCCAGAGTCCATCATCATAACGATTGGGTTCTTAGGATCTTGGTTGGCAATCAAGCGTTTCTCAAGTTTTTCACGGGCAGCACGCCATTCAGCTGTAACAGCATTATAACGTTCGTCGTCTGTGATCATACCACGACGGAATTGTTTTGTGATTTGTTCTACACGTTTGTGTGATTCTTCGATGATTTCAGCCTTGTCTTCAACGACTGGAATATCAGCAATACCCACTGTCAAACCTGCAAGAGTTGAATGGTGGTAACCGAGGTTCTTCATACGGTCAAGTAGGGCAGATGTTTCTGTCGTACGGAAACGTTTGAAGATTTCAGCGATGATATTTCCAAGGTTTTTCTTCTTGAATGGAGGGTTAAGTTCAAGATTGCTGATTGCTTCCTTGATATCTCCACCAAGTGGCAAGAAGTATTTAGCTGGAACGCCTTCTGTTAAGTTGGCATTGTTTGGTTCTTGCAAGTATGGTAGACCCTCTGGCATGATGTCGTTGAAGAGGATCTTACCAACAGTTGTAAGCAAGATTTTGTGTTTTTGCTCTTCTGTCCATGGTTTGTTAAGACTGTCTGTTGCGATACCAACACGTGAGTGGAGGTGAACATAGCCATTGCGGTAAGCCATAACAGCTTCGTCACGGTCTTTGAAGACCATTCCTTCACCTTCACGACCAGCTTCTTCCATGGTCAAGTAGTAGTTACCCAAAACCATGTCCTGAGATGGAGTAACAACTGGTTTACCATCTTTCGGGTTCAAGATATGCTCAGCAGCAAGCATCAAGATACGAGCTTCTGCTTGGGCTTCTTCTGAAAGCGGTACGTGGATGGCCATTTGGTCACCGTCAAAGTCGGCATTGTAGGCTTCACAGACAAGTGGGTGCAAGCGAAGGGCTTTACCGTCAATCAAGACAGGTTCAAAGGCTTGGATACCCAAACGGTGAAGGGTCGGTGCGCGGTTCAAAAGCACTGGGTGTTCTTTGATAACTTCTTCGAGGATATCCCAGATACGCTCATCTCCACGTTCCACCAAGCGTTTAGCGGCTTTAACGTTTTGCACGATATCACGAGCTACGATTTCACGCATCACAAATGGTTTAAAGAGCTCGATAGCCATTTCACGTGGCACACCACATTGATACATCTTAAGAGTTGGACCAACGGCGATAACGGAACGTCCTGAGAAGTCAACACGTTTACCGAGCAAGTTTTGACGGAAGCGTCCTTGCTTCCCTTTAAGCATGTGGCTCAATGATTTCAGCGGACGGCTACCTGGTCCTGTGATTGGACGACCACGACGGCCATTGTCAATCAAAGCATCAACCGCTTCTTGAAGCATACGCTTCTCATTTTGAACGATGATACCTGGTGCATTCAACTCAAGCAAGCGAGCCAAACGGTTGTTACGGTTGATAACACGGCGGTAAAGGTCGTTCAAGTCAGATGAGGCAAAACGACCACCATCCAACTGCAACATTGGGCGAAGATCTGGTGGAATAACTGGAAGGATGTTGAGAATCATCCATTCAGGTTTGTTTCCAGACTTGTAAAAGGCATCCAAAACATCCAAACGACGGATAGCTTTGACACGTTTTTGTCCAGTAGCTGTTTTCAACTCTTCTTTGAGTTCAGCAATTTCTTTTTCAAGATCTACTTGTTTCAAGAGGTCTTGGATAGCTTCGGCACCCATTTTAGCAACGAATGATCCGTAGCCATATTCACGCAAGCGCTCACGATATTCACGCTCTGTCATGATAGATTTGTGCTCAAGTGGTGTATCCTTTGGATCAATCACCACGTAAGCAGCAAAGTAGATTACTTCCTCGAGGGCACGAGGACTCATATCAAGGGTCAAGCCCATACGGCTTGGAATTCCCTTGAAATACCAGATGTGAGATACAGGAGCTTTCAACTCGATGTGTCCCATACGTTCACGACGAACTTTTGTACGCGTTACTTCAACACCACAACGGTCACAAACAATCCCTCTGTAACGAATGCGTTTGTACTTACCACAAGCACATTCCCAGTCTTTTGTAGGACCAAAGATGACTTCGTCAAATAGTCCTTCACGTTCTGGTTTCAACGTACGGTAATTGATTGTTTCAGGTTTTTTGACTTCTCCATAAGACCATGAACGGACTTTACTTGGAGAAGCTAGTGTGATTTGCATACTTTTAAAACGATTTACGTCAACCACTATTTCTTCCCTTTCTATTCTAAGTGAGCTACTTATTCTTGTTCAGTAGCTTCTTCTGTTGCTTCCGCTTTTGCACCTTCTTCAGCTTCAAAAGCAGCTTTTGCTTCTTCAGCAGCTTTTTTACGTGCTTTTTCAAGGTCATCTACGTGGATGACATCTTCGTCCATGCCCTCATCAAGATCACGAAGTTCAACTTCTTGATCATCTTCGTCAAGGACACGCATGTCAAGACCAAGTGATTGCAATTCTTTAACAAGAACTCGGAAGGATTCTGGAACACCTGGTTTTGGAATTGGTTTTCCTTTTGTAATAGCTTCATAAGCTTTCAAACGTCCGTTGATATCGTCAGATTTGTAAGTCAAGATTTCTTGAAGGACATTTGAGGCACCGTAGGCTTCAAGCGCCCAAACCTCCATCTCACCGAAACGTTGTCCACCAAACTGAGCCTTACCTCCGAGTGGTTGTTGCGTAACTGTTGAGTATGGTCCGACTGAACGAGCGTGCAATTTATCATCAACCATGTGGTGGAGTTTGATCATGTACATGACACCAACTGACACACGGTTATCAAATGGTTCACCAGTACGTCCATCGTAAAGGATGGTCTTGGCATCGCTATCCATACCTGCTTCTTTAACAGTTGACCAAAGATCATCAGAACTTGCTCCGTCAAAGACTGGTGTTGCGATGTGAATACCAAGGGTACGAGCTGCCATACCAAGGTGAAGTTCCATAACCTGACCAATATTCATACGTGATGGCACCCCAAGTGGGTTCAACATGATATCGACTGGAGTTCCATCTGGAAGGTAAGGCATATCTTCTACAGGAACGATACGAGAGACAACCCCTTTGTTTCCGTGACGTCCGGCCATCTTGTCTCCGACCTTAATCTTACGTTTTTGAGCGATGTAAACACGAACCAGCATATTAACACCTGATTGTAATTCATCACCATTTGCACGTGTAAAGATCTTAACATCACGAACAACACCATCGGCACCGTGGGGTACGCGAAGTGAAGTATCGCGAACTTCACGAGATTTGTCTCCGAAAATAGCGTGCAAGAGACGTTCTTCAGCTGAAAGGTCTTTTTCACCCTTAGGTGTTACTTTACCTACAAGGATATCCCCTTCTTTAACCTCAGCACCGATACGGATAATACCCATTTCGTCAAGGTCTTTAAGGGCATCTTCACCAACGTTTGGAATTTCACGAGTGATTTCTTCAGGCCCAAGCTTTGTATCGCGTGTTTCTGATTCGTATTCTTCAAGGTGGACAGATGTATACACATCATCTTTAACCAAGCGTTCGCTCATGATAACGGCATCCTCGAAGTTGTAACCTTCCCAAGTCATGTAGGCAACGATTGGGTTTTGTCCAAGTGCCATTTCTCCATTTTCCATAGAAGGTCCATCAGCAATGAAATCACCTTTTTCAACGATATCGCCAACTTTTACGAGAGTACGTTGGTTGTAGGCAGTACCTGAGTTTGAACGACGGAATTTTTGGATGTGGTAAACATCCAACGAGCCATCTTCACGACGAACTTCTACCTTGTCAGCATCTGCATAGGTAACCTTACCACCATGTTGTGCAATAACTGCAGCTCCTGAATCATGAGCTGCTTGGTATTCCATACCAGTACCCACGTAAGGTGCTTTGGGATCAATCAATGGCACAGCCTGACGTTGCATGTTGGCACCCATGAGGGCACGGTTGGAGTCGTCGTTTTCCAAGAAAGGAATACATGCTGTCGCAACGGCAACTACCTGCTTAGGAGAAACATCCATGTAATCAACACTTGACGCTGGATATTCTTGGTTAACCCCTTGGTGACGTCCCATGACAACTTTTTCAGCAAAAGTGCCATCTGCGTTCAATTTAGAGTTAGCCTGTGCTACTGTGAACTCATCTTCTTCATCGGCTGTCAACCAAACGATTTCGTTGGTTACTTTTCCAGTTGCACGGTCAACCTTACGATATGGTGTTTGAATGAAACCATACTTGTTGAGGTGCCCGTATGAAGACAAGTTGTTGATCAAACCGATGTTTGGCCCTTCAGGTGTTTCAATCGGACACATACGACCATAGTGAGTGTAGTGCACGTCACGCACTTCATATCCAGCGCGGTCACGTGTCAAACCACCAGGTCCTAAGGCAGACAAACGACGTTTGTGTGACAACTCAGAAAGTGGGTTGTGTTGGTCCATGAACTGTGACAATTGAGAAGAACCAAAGAATTCTTTGATAGCTGCAGTTACTGGACGGATATTGATAATTTGTTGTGGTGTTAGTACTTCGTTATCTTGAACAGACATACGTTCACGAACGTTACGTTCCATACGTGAAAGTCCAAGACGCACTTGGTTGGCAAGCAATTCACCGACGGCACGGATACGACGATTCCCGAGGTGGTCGATATCATCGATACGACCGATGCCTTCAGCCAAATTAAGGAAGTAGCTCATTTCAGCAAGGATATCTGCCGGAGTGATAGTGCGAACCTTATCATCTGGATTTGCATTACCGATGATTGTTACAACACGGTCTGGATCAGTTGGTGCAACAACCTTGAATTTTTGAAGAACAACTGGCTCTGTTACTACAGCAGCATCATTTGGAATGTAGACAATCTTGTTCAAGTCGCCATCCAAATGGCTTTCAATGCTTTCAATCACACTACGAGTCATGATTGTACCAGCTTCTACCAAGATTTCTCCAGTTTCAGGATCTACCAATGGTTCAGCAATAGTTTGGTTGAGCAAACGTGTTTTAACATTGAGTTTTTTATTGATCTTGTAACGACCAACTGCAGCCAAGTCATAACGACGTGGGTCAAAGAAACGAGCTACAAGCAAGCTACGTGAGCTTTCAGCAGTCTTAGGCTCACCTGGACGAAGGCGTTCGTAGATTTCCTTCAAAGCTTCGTCTGTACGAGAGTCCATTGGGTTCTTATGAATATCTTTTTCAACAGTGTTACGAACAAGATCGCTGTCACCAAAGATATCAAAGATTTCATCATCGCCTGAGAAACCAAGCGCACGAACTAAGGTCGTAAATGGAATCTTACGAGTACGGTCGATACGAGTGTAGGCGATGTCTTTTGAGTCGCTTTCAAGTTCCAACCAAGCTCCACGGTTAGGGATAACAGTTGAACCGTAACCCACTTTACCATTTTTATCTACCTTTTCATTAAAGTAAACACCTGGAGAACGCACCAACTGTGATACGATGATACGTTCACCACCGTTGATGATAAAGGTTCCCATCTCAGTCATGATTGGGAAATCACCAAAGAATACTTCCTGTGTCTTGATTTCGCCAGTTTCTTTGTTAATCAAGCGGAAAGTTACAAAGATAGGTGCTGAATAGCTGGCATCGTGGATACGAGCTTCTTCAAGCGTATATTTAGGTTCTTTGATTTCGTAGCCAACAAATTCCAACTCCATTGTGTCTGTGAAGTTTGAAATTGGCAATACATCTTCAAATACTTCCTTCAGACCATGGTCTAGGAAATCTTTGAATGAATCAGTTTGAATTTCAATCAAATTTGGTAAGTCAAGAACTTCTTTGATTCTTGAAAAACTACGACGGGTACGATGTTTCCCGTATTGAACGTCATGTCCTGCCAAGATGATTCTCCTTTTTAAATAAAGTTCCAAGCTTAGTGATCTAAGCTAGTAATTATCGTTAGAGGGTTCTAAAAACCCTATCAACTTATCCCCCTCGACCAATTTTCAGAATCTTTAAATCTTTGTTACAAAGGTCGAAAAACCTGAAAAAAAGCACAAAAAGAGCAGCTAAATCTGACTTTTGTAAGAAGATTTAACTGCTGTGAGCCTTGTCCGGACAATATTTCAGACAAAACCTACGACAAATGATTATTCATATTATACCCTATTTAGCTAGATTTTTCAAGGTCTTTTAAAGATTTTTCTCTTCCTTAAATCCGTTAATTATCAGCATCTTTCTTTGAAAAACCAAGCCCATATTTAGGAAAACGCTTGCCCTAACTATTTCCTCATGCTATACTGTTATTGAAATTAATAGACAGGAGACATTTTATGAAAACAGCTAAAACCACTGTTACAGTCGTTTCTGCACTTGCATCTGTCATCTTATTGACCAGCTGCGCCACAAAATCCACAGAAACACAAACATCCGCTAATAACTCATCTGACAATCAGATTACAATGACTTACGACCAACTACGGTCTAGAGAAAATACCATGTCAACTCTCTGGTATCAAAAAGCAGCCGAAACAAAAGCCTTGTATCTACAAGGCTATAATGTTGCTACAGATCGTCTAAAGGAATTACTGAAAACAGAATCAGACAAGCCTTATTCGATTGTTTTGGACTTGGACGAAACGGTCCTAGATAACAGTCCTTATCAAGTTCAAAATGTCAAAGATGGAACAGCATTCACACCTGAAAATTGGGATGTTTGGGTCCAAAAAGCTGCAGCAAAAGCCGTCCCAGGTGCTAAAGATTTTCTTCAGTTTGCCGATCAAAACGGTGTTCAAATCTACTATATTTCTGACCGTTCAGTCGACCAAGTAGATGCTACCATTAAAAATCTAGAAAACGAAGGCATTCCTGTACAAGGACGTGATCACCTCATGTTCCTAGAAAGTGGTGTAAAATCCAAAGAAGGTCGTCGACAAGCGGTTCAAGAAAAGACAAATCTTGTGTTACTATTTGGTGATAACCTTGTAGACTTTGCAGATTTTTCTAAGACTTCTGAAGCTGATCGTGACAAACAACTTGAAGAATTGCAAAAAGAATTTGGTGAAAAATTCATCATCTTCCCAAATCCAATGTATGGATCATGGGAAACAGCAGTTTACGGTGGTAATAAACTAGATGCCAAGGGACAAGTAGAAGAACGCGAAAAGGCTTTACAAGGCTTTGACAAATAAAGTAAGCTTGAAACTGAATAAATTTATAAGCACATAAATAGGGACAATGGCTCTTTAACTTACAAAACTCAAAAAAAGCGGACAAGAGAGGATTCTGATAACCAGAAAACTTTCCTGTCCGCTTTTATCATGTGATTCGTATCTTAATGAGCCATCATTTCTTGAGCAATCTCTTGACCTGATAAGCCATCTGGATAGTAGGTTGGCCAGTTGTCCATCTCTTCAAAGAGGGCTTCTTGGCTAGTGCCTCCAAAGAAGATATGGAAATGTTCTGCCTTGACCGGAGCGATATTGTGGTCGCTAAACTGAACATACTTGAATTGCCCAGCGTCTGCATCCGTCGCTTCAAAGAGGAAGCGCACTCCACGATTTCCTTTCTTATAAGTCAAGATTTTCTTGCCAACATACTTGTAAGTATATTTCTTACTTTGGCCACCTTGGATGAATTCCATAGTGTTATCCGTGATGTTAATCTTGGTCACATCTGTTTGGTAACCTTTTTGATAGTAGGCTTTGTATTCATCCTTAGTCATCTTACCAGTCAACTTAGCCTTGTAATCAAAGACTTGGTCTAGAGTACCATTTTCAAGAAAAGGATAAACAGACTGCCAGTTACCAGTATAGTCACTCAAGGTGCGATCCTTAACATCTGCATCCTCAAAGTAACCATTTTGAACTGTTTTAGTTTCCTCGGCTTTTTCTGGCTCAATTTCTGCCCCTGCCTGATCAGTTGTCTGCTTGAGGGCCTTGAGATTTTTCTCCATGATAGAGATATAGTTCTCGCCGTCCTTCATATCCTCTTCGGTCAAGCTTTCCAGAGGATTCAGAACGTCTAACTTAACCCCTGTTTCTTTTGAAAGAGTATTAGCTAGAGCTTGTGAGGCATTTTCTTCAAAGTAGATATAAGAGATCTTGTTCTTCTTGATATATTCGGTCAATTCTGCCAAGCGACTTGCTGACGGTTCCGCATCTGGGGAAAGACCTGAGATAGAAACTTGATTGAGTCCGTAGTCTAAAGCTAAGTAACGAAAGGCAGCGTGTTGAGTCACAAAACTCTTTTGTTTAGCACTAGAAAGTCCTTCAGTATAGGCCTTATCCAGAGCTTGTAATTTCTCGATATAGGCAGCTGCATTTTGCTCAAAGGTTGCTTTTTTATCAGGATAGTCAGCTGATAAACTGTCACGAATGTGCTCTACAAGCTTAATGGCACGCGCAGGAGACAACCATACATGAGGGTCATACTCGTGATGATGACCTGCTTCGCCGTGGTCATGGTCTTCCTCTTCTTCACTTCCTGGAAGAAGCAACATATCTCCAGTCGCCTTGATTGTTTTTACTTTTTTCGCATCTAGTGAATCTAAAAGCTTGGGAACCCAAGTTTCCATGTTTTCGTTCTCATACACAAAGGCGTCGGCGTCTTGGATCTTAGCGACTGCCTTAGGAGATGGTTCATAATCATGTGATTCTGTCCCTGCCCCAATCAAGAGCTCGACATTGGCTGTATCGCCTGCTACTTGCTTGGTAAATTCGTAGACAGGGTAGAAAGTTGTGACGATATTTAATTTTCCGTCTACCTGTTTTTGATTGGAACAAGCCACTAAGAATACCGTCACAAGACTTGCCAAAAGTAGGCCTAGTTTTTTCATTTTCTTCTCCTATTTGATAAAACGTTTGAGTAAGCTGACTAACAAAAAGACAACTACAAAGATAATGGTAATACTTGCACTCGGTGGTGTCTCTGCATAATAGGATATATAAAGCCCTGCTACCATACCTAGAAAACCAATAACGCTGGCAAGAATCATCACCGAACTAAAGTTCTTCCCTAGACGTAAAGCGATACTAGCTGGCAAGACCATGATAGTTGATACCAAAAGTGCTCCTGCAGCTGGAATCATAAGAGCAATAGCCACACCCGTCACCATGTTAAAGAGGATAGACATAGTACGCACTGGAAGACCATCTACAAAAGCTGTATCCTCGTCAAACGTTAAGATGTACATAGGTCTTAAAAAGAGGAAGGTCAGGATTAAAACAACCGCTGCAATGACAAAGAGCCCAATTACCTGTTCTTGACTGATGGTCACAATAGAACCAAAGAGGTATTGGTCCAAACTCATCGAGCTAGAGCTCTTACCCTTACTCATAACAATGAGTGAAACCGCAAGACCTGTTGACATGAGGATGGCTGTTCCAATCTCCATAAAGCTCTTGTAAACCGTACGTAGATATTCAAGAAAGACCGCCGCAATCAAGACAATAGCAATAGTCGAGATGGTCGGAGAAATCCCTAAAACCAAACCAAAGGCCACACCTGATAGCGATACGTGACTCAGTGTATCACTCATGAGACTTTGACGACGCAAGATGAGGAAGGTTCCCAGTACTGGCGAAAAGAGACTCATGGCAATAACAGCCAAAAAGGCCCGCTGCATAAAATCATAAGAAAATAGATTAAACATGGTCCACCTCCTGATCATTTTCATGGACATTGAAACAACGCCATGGCGAATCTTGGTCACGGACAAGGTGGATGTTACGATCTGCATAGTCCTTGACTTCTTCAGGATCGTGAGTAATCATCAGAACAGCCTTGCCATGATGGTGGGCACTGTGATGCATGAGTTCATAAAATTCATTTTTGGTACCTGCATCCATCCCTGTTGTCGGCTCATCCAAGATAAAGATATCTGGATCTGAAGCAAACATACGTGCAATGACCGCTCTTTGCTTTTGCCCACCAGAGAGAGAACCAATGCGTTTATCCCGATGTTCCCACATACCAACTGAGTTTAAACTAGCCTTAATGTGTTCTTCATCATGGGCATTCAAACGACGGAACCAGCCCTTTCTTGGGTAGCGACCTGATTTGACAAACTCATAAACAGTACTAGGAAAACCTGCATTAAAACTTGCAATCTGTTGAGGAAGATAGGCAATTCTTAGCTTTTTCCCATGAATATTTGTCTTTGAGATAGTTACTTTCCCAATTCGTGGTTGAAGAATTCCAAGACTAGCCTTGATTAGCGTTGTCTTGGCTGCTCCATTTTCCCCAGTAAGGGTGACAAATTCCCCACTATCAACACTGTAATTGATATGCTCAAGCACAGGTTCCTTGTCATAATAGAAGGACAAATCCTCTACTGTGATGTATCTCATTACTTGATTTCTCCTACTAAAGCAGTTAAAAACCGCTGGATAATTTTTTGTTCGTTTGGTGTGAACTGAGTGGCAACCTGCTCATAAGTCGAAAGGGTATGTTCATGATGATGGTGGTGTTCCTCAGCAATAGGTCGAGCCAAGTCTGTCAATTGATAGAAGACAACGCGAGCATCCTTAGGATCCTTAGACGTTTCTAACATTCCCTCCTTAACCAGGGATTTGATAGCCTTTGTAACGGCAGCTTGACTGACATTGAGACGACGCGCCAACTCAGAGTTGGTGAGCGACTCCTCTGATAAAAGCATGAGAATATGCTCCTGGGTATTGGTCAAGGCTACATCACTCGTGCAATGACCAATGAGAATTTCATGCTGATTTTCAGCTTTTAGGATAATCTCATTTAAAAAATGATCGATATCTTTTGCCAACTGTCTCATGATTTGCTCCTTTCTCAGAACGGAATTTCTATAAATACAAGGTTTTCATACTCTTCAAAAATCAAATTCAAACCACGTCAGCTTCGTCTTGGCGTACTCAAGTACAGCCTGCGTCTCGCTTCCTAGTTTGCTCTTTGATTTTTATTGAGTATCACACCATTCCTTTACTAGTTAAGTATATCACATCCAAGCAAGGAGTCAAGAAAAAAGATGAAAACACCTGATATGTTTTCATCTTGTAGAATTATTTTTCTTGTTTACGACTAGTCCAGAGGGCTGTCGATCCAAGAATCATACCCAATAGCATCATGAAAATAGATTGTTCACTACCTGTATTTGGAAGTAGTTTCTCTGAAACTACTGTCTTGTTAGCAAACTGATCTGCAACCTTATAATCAACTTTTACAGTAGATGTTTGAGCAGGAGTTGTTCCCTGATTTTTCCCTGATGGAGTTGTTTTTGTTGCTGAATCTTGCTCCGATTTAGCTGGAGTTGTCTTTTGAACTTTTCCTGGCTTAGTTGCATCATTTCCTGAATTAGCCGGAGTTGTTCCCTGATTTTTTCCTGGTTGAGTAGGAGTTTTTGCTGAATCTTTTTCTGGTTTAGCCTGATCTGTTGTTGAATCCTTACCTGGTTTTGCTGGATCTGTTGCTGAATCTTTTTCTGGTTTAGCTGGATCTTGCTCTTTACCTTGCTCTTCTGGCAGTTTAAATGTTTTTGAATCCACAGAAATCGTGCGTGAGTTTGGATTTACCTTTTCATACTGAGTCAAATCAGCTGTTTTAAGGTAATCTTCAAAGGCAGCATCCATTGAAGGGCCTTCTTCTCTGGCACCACCAAGCATGGTATAACCATCACCACCTGCTGCAAGGAAGTCATTGGTTGCTAGGTAGTAGACTTTTTCCAAATCTAGTTTTTCATAAAGACCAGTCACACGATTCTTAACTTGAATAGCCAAGACACGTTTGCCTGCAGCTAGGTTTGTATCGTAATAGACCTTGGCTCCTGAAATCTGTAAGAATCCGCCACTTGGTTCTAGCAATGGTTGACCATTTTCATCCAAGACAGTTTTCCCTGCCTTATCAACCTGCAAAATAGATCCAAGTGATTTTTCAAACATGTCAAAAACTTGCTGACCAGTTACTTGAATTTGTGAAATTGTGTTCCCAAATGGTAGAACCGCAATGACATTTCCTTTTGTAATTGGCTTATCTTTGGCAATCGTTTCACGCAAGCCACCACCATTGGTCACAGCGATATCCGTCGGATGACTAAAGCCTGTTTGACCGTATTGATAGAGAGAATCTGCGACAACATTTCCAAGGTTTGTCTCGCGGACACGGACATTTTCACGATCACCATTCAATTCAACTGGACTATTTGAAACAACTTCTATAGCATTTTCAGCGTCATACTTTTGTTTGATGTCCTTGACAAGTTTTTCAATTTTTGGATTAGCTTCCAATTTCTTAGCATCTGCAGCTGCAATGAGTGAAGGATTTCCCAATAATTGGCGAGATTTGTAAGTGATTTTACCAACGTTATGGAGATAGCTTCCTGTCTGATTGTATGTTACATTGTCTCCATAGGTAGTCGATTCTACTGTATGAGAGTGACCATCAATAACAGTGACACGCTTACCTTTCAAAAGAGGATTTTTTGAAAGTGCTTCTGCAAGTGTTGAACCGCGCCATTCTACTGGCGTTGTTGTATCAACTCCCAAGTGAGCAAGGACAACATAGTGTTTGTAGTCTTTGCCTTCTGCCAAGGCTTTAGCTTGAATTTCTTCGATAACCTTGTTAACCTCTGCAATAGGTTCTGTAAAGGTTACACCTGTAACATTTTTAGGGTGGGTCTTGGTAGCTGTTTCAGGTGTTGTAACACCGATGACGACAAATTCATCACCTTCAACATCCTTGTTCTTATCAACAATTGTTGCTGCTTCAAATAAACGAGCCCCATTCACATAAGTGTTTGAGCTGAGCAATGGGAAGTTCAAAATTTCTTTGTATTTTTTAACTTCATCAAGTCCAAAGTCGAACTCATGATTTCCTACAGCCATAGCATCGTAACCCATCTCGTTTAGGATTTTGGCACGTGCTTCACCCTTTGTAGAGTTTGAAATTGGCAGACCTTGGAAGGCATCGCCTGCATCTACTACTAGAGTCGTTTGATCGCTCTTTTCTCGCTCCTTCTCAATAACCGTTGCGAGTTTGGCATCTCCGATTACTCCTTTTTCTTCTACGATACGACCATGCACGTCATTGGTATGCAAGATAACAGTATCTGCTTCTTCTTTTTGAGGTGCAGCCTCTTCAACTGGCGTTGCCGGACTTGTAACAACCTCAGGAGTCGCTGTCACTACTGGTGCTTCTGTAGTGCTCACAACTTCTGTAGCTTCTGAAGAACTAGTATTTTCTTCAGCATAGACTTGTCCAGCTAAAAAAGCTGGAGCTAATAGGGCTGTCGATAGCACAGGCAACAAAAAACGTTTATTCATATTGAAATCCCTTTCTCTTCTTTCTTTTACCATTATACGCTATTTAGCATCATTTTTAAACTTTTAACCTTTTTGAAGGTAACCTATCCGACATTTCATAAAAAGTCTGAACAAAAAGTTCAAACTCCTTTTCTATATTATTGAAAATCTTGGATATTCCCATCATAGGTTGCCCAATCTTGACTAAAGAAACGGTCATTCATTTGGTAATCAGGCGCTGTTGTTGGATTGCTCAAAAAAGGATTTACAACCTTATCAAATGCTAACCAGCCTAACCAACCGATATGAATCGTGTCCTTAACAAAGTAGGGATCTCCTCCGTTTTTTGAAAAGTCAGCAATATTGGTAAAACCTTGGCTTTCCAACTGGTAACGAATTTTTTCGACAGAGTGTTGATACATTTCCTCACTCAAGCCTGTATAATCCATCCATTTTTTATTGACAGGTTGAAAGACAAAGAGCACATTAACCTTAGATTTGGCAAATTGATCGAGCACTAACTGCAAATCATTGTACTCAGAAGACTTGAGAAAGTTGTAATTTTTTTGATACCCTTCCCATTTTTTCAAATCCTTCTTTAGTTGAGTATTATAAAAGTGGTTCTCCATTCCCAAATCATTATTGGTCGTATTTTCTTCTGCATCTTTACGTGCAATATTTTCCAATTCTTCATAAGAAAATTGTTCTGGGAGACTGCTCAAGTATTTCTCAACATGATCTTTGTACTTTAATCGACCTCGAATCGAGAATTGACCAAAAAGGGCAGCTTGTCTTTCATTGAACTCGGCAGAGAGATTAACCACCGTTTGATCAAAATCTGACAATTGTTCGTTCTTTGCTAACTTCTCAACAATCCCCTTCATCGGAACTCTTGGATTTTGCTTTAAGAGTCTATTGGCCGCATATTGAGAGGCTGCATCCCCAGATTGATTCTCTAAAAAGGCGGTCAACTGATCATTGTTAAAATAGGTTTGAAAAGTAACCGGATCTTGATCTTCCTTTGTAAACCACTGTGGAGAGACTACAAATACCGCTTGCTTTTTTTCAAGTTCAGATGTGATTTGTTGTATCCCAAAATACTGGCTGAGGGTGGCTGCTCCTGCCTGTCCCATAAAGTAAGGTCGATAAGAACGGTCATATTTTTCAGCTAGTACTGCCGGATGCATACTATCAAAACGAATCCATTCACTCGACCCAAAGAAAGGGACAAAACGCATATTAGGGTCTGTTAGAGCTCTCACTTTTTGGCTTCTCTCCTTAAAGCTCTCTGTACTAACAGAAGCCGCAGAGTATTTTTCCTCCATGAGATTATGACTTGGGCTACTTGGATAGAAACAGATAAGAAGAAAAACCAATAATCCCGCTACAAAGATAGGCCCGAAGATTAACCACAGGCGTTTAAGCATTCTTTAACTCCGTGATCCCTGCTACGATTTTATTAGCTGTATTCCAGTCATCACGACCAAATTCTGTAACTGGGACACGAATGTCAAAGCGATTTTCGATTTCCACGATTAATTCAACTGTTCCCATACTATCCAAGACACCTGAATCAAAAAGATCCTCATCCATCATGTCAGAAACATCTTCCATAAACAATTCATCAATAATTTCAATAACTTCTGATTTGATATCCATTTTTTAACTCCTTTTATTTTTTAAACCATAAATCATTCAAAAATCCAGAGAAGATTAAGAATGAAATCATCACGACATGGAAGGTTATAACCATGCCAAGCAACTGAACCCAGCGATTTTCAGGCAAGGGAGCCTGCCCTGCTTTCTTACGTTCTTTATTGAGCGTTTTTTTCTTTCGAACCCAAGCATCATTAATCACTAAACCTAACCCATGAAAGAGTCCATAGACAATGTAAAACCAAGTTATCCCATGCCAGAACCCCATAAGGAGCATGTTCAGGATATAGGCGACACTTGAAGTCACATTTCGATTCTTAAAAAGCTTCTTTCTCGTCATTACCATGACCATGCGCATAAAGACAAAGTCACGAAACCAGAAGGATAAACTCATGTGCCAGCGATTCCAAAACTCTTTCAAATCTCTTGACAAGAAAGGTTTGTTGAAGTTGATCGGACTACGAATCCCCATCAGATTTGAAATAGCTATAGCAAACATAGAGTAACCTGCAAAGTCAAAGAAGAGCTCCAAACCAAATGTGTACATGATGGCTACTACATAATAGTTAAAGACGCCACCTGTTTGTAAAGCTAAATTCTTTAGCGGTGGTAATAAAATCTCGCCTAAAATATGAGCTAGGATAAATTTATACAAAAATCCCCACATGATATACCGAACGGATTCAGCTAGCATATCCATCAACTCATCACGCTCTGGTATCGTCTGATAATTTTCATTAAAACGTTTGAAACGATCAATAGGACCACTTGAAAATGTTGGCATAAAGAGAAGAAAACGCAAATACTCCCACATCTTCAAATCCTTAATGACTCCATCTCTAAGTTCGATGATGATTCCCACCGAACGAAATGTCAAATAAGAAATTCCGATAAAACCCAGCAAGGATTGTGTTCCGTTAATGGCTGTTTGCGCCTTTACAAATATAATTGGAAGTAAAGATAACAGACTAACGAGATAGAAAATCCATTTGCCATCTCGAATTTTTCGATACTGCTTGTAAAAAAGAACCAACAAGATTTGCCAGATTAGATATATCCCTAAGGCAGCCAATTGATTGGTCTTGCCACCCGTCAACATGGTAACGATAAAGAACAGACTAACCAGTATTTCATACCAAGCAAAGCGTTTTTTGAAAAAAAGACCGATAAAGATTGGCAAGGTAGCAGTAATCACGTACAAAAAGTACTGCGGATTCCCATACGGCTCAATATGAGGCAGCTGTTTCAGGAAATCCATCATCTATTATTCACCTCGTTAATCAATCCTTTGATGTCAATCTTGCCATTTGGAGTCAGTGGCAATTCCTCTCTGTAAAGAAACTTAGATGGCATCATGTAAGACATCATAATATCTTCCAAGTCTTCCTTGATAGCCTTCGTGATATCAATTTCGCGCTCAAATTGTTCTTTGATGCCATCTTTTAAGATAACATAGGCTAAGAGATTTTGGACCTTGTGATCCTTGTTGTAACGTGGAACTGCAACAGCAGATTCAACGTACTTGGATTTGTTCAAGTTTTGAGAGACATCCTCTAGTTCAATACGATAGCCATTAAACTTGATTTGGAAGTCCATCCGTCCACCGTAAAGAAGAAGACCTTCATCTGTCATAGTTCCAACATCTCCAGTGTGGTAGGCTGGCAAACCTTCAAATTCGAAGAAAGCTTCAGCTGTTTTTTCAGGATTATTCATATAGCCTTTTGAAACAGCAGGTCCAGATACGATGATTTCCCCTTGTTCCCCATTTGGTAATTTATTGCCTTCTTCATCAACGATAAAGGTTGGTGAATCAGGTTTGGTGTAACCAATCGGCAAACGTTTCAAGGTTGCCAACATCTCATCTGTAACAGCAACTGCTGACAAAGCCACCGTCGCTTCCGTTGGACCGTAAGCATTGATGATACGCGCATTTGGAAAACGCTCGCGCAATTTTTGAGCAGTTTTAACTGTCAACTCTTCTCCATCAAAGTAGAAATGGGTAATCCCTGGCATCTTTTCAGCATTGAAATCTTCAGAAAGCATGGCCATATCTGCAAAAGATGGCGTTGAAGTCCAGATAGCAATCGGAAGTGAAAAGATGGTCGCAAAGAGTTGCTTAAAGTCTTGAGTAAGGACTGATGGGAGGGCAAAAAGCGTTCCTCCAAGAGCCAAGGTCGGTGCCCAATACATGACAGACAAGTCAAAGGAATACGGTGGTTGCGCCAACATTTGTGGACGCTCTGGCGTCGCAAATTCCTTGTCCGTAATCATCCAGTTGGTAAAGCTGAGCAAATTAGCATGCGAAATTTGCACCCCTTTTGGTTTTCCAGTTGTCCCTGATGTAAAGATGATGTAGTAGTTATCATCCCCCTTGACCGGATGCTGCAAATCATAAGCTTTTTGAGCTGCATAGGCTTCATGCACCTGCTCCAAGGACATGGTTGGAACAGCTGGGGTTTCGATTGGAAACTCTGAAATAGCAATGATCAAGCTTGGCTCTGCTACTTCAACAATCGCAGACACGCGCTCCAAGGCAGAATGACTGTCAATTGGAATATAGGCATGACCTGACTTAGTCAGAGCTACAAAGGTAGCCAACATTTCATACTCCTGACCACCAAAAACCACCACAGGAGATTTTTCAGGTAAGCCTAGCAGATCAATGGTTGCAGCCAAACTATCCGAATCAGCCTTCAAATCACCATAAGTGTACTCTTGCCCTAAGACATTGTATACCGGAAAGGTAGGTTGAGTTTGGGCGAAATATTCAATCGCTTCAATCATATCTTTTATCGGCTTATTAGACACGATGATTCTTCTCCTTTAAACTAAAATTCATTGTAAATAAAGCTTCCCTGACTTTGTCCTAGGTAACTAAAAAAGTAAAGTAAACCAAGTAGAACAATAAAATACAGGACAGTTTGTCCTAAAAAAACATAGATTGGTTTCTTTTTATCCATAATTAACTTCTTTTTGTAAATTTTCAATAATTTTATGCAAATATACATTTACTATTTTTTCTTGTTCCCATTTTACCACGTTAGTCTCTTTATTTTCAACTGTTTACCATTCTTAAAGAGTACATTTTAGCCTATTTTAGTTTCTTCTTCATAATTTTACTGATATAAATAAATCACTTTAAAACGATAGTAGGCACCCCACTCCCCCTTTGGGCATTTTTATGCTAAAATAGTAGCTATGGATAAAATTATAAAAACAATATCAGAAAGTGGATCTTTTCGTGCTTTTGTTCTAGACAGCACTGAAACCGTCCGCACTGCTCAAGAAAAACATCAAACCCAAGCTAGCTCAACTGTGGCACTCGGCCGTACCCTCATTGCTAGCCAGATTCTCGCAGCCAATGAAAAAGGAAATACCAAACTAACAGTTAAGGTGCTGGGAACTAGCTCTCTAGGGGCCATTATCACCGTCGCTGATACCAAGGGGAATGTCAAAGGCTACGTTCAAAATCCTGGCGTTGATATCAAAAAAACTGCAACCGGTGAAGTCCTAGTCGGGCCTTTTGTCGGAAATGGTCAATTTCTCGTTATCACAGACTACGGTACTGGAAATCCTTACAACTCTATGACTCCCCTCATCTCGGGAGAAATCGGTGAAGATTTAGCTTTCTACCTAACTGAAAGCCAACAAACGCCGTCAGCAGTTGGTCTCAATGTCCTTTTAGATGAAGACGACAAGGTCAAAGTTGCAGGTGGTTTCCTCGTTCAAGTCTTGCCAGGAGCCAAGGAAGAAGAGATTGCTCGCTTTGAAAAACGTATCCAAGAGATGCCAGCTATTTCGACTCTTCTCGAAAGCGACGACCATATCGAAGCCCTTCTCAAGGCTATCTACGGAGACGAACCATACAAACGTCTGTCTGAAGAAGAAATTCGTTTCCAATGTGATTGTAGCAAAGAACGTTTCATGAAGGCTCTTTCTAGTCTTCCAAGCTCAGACTTGCAGGAAATGAAGGACGAAGACCACGGGGCAGAAATCACTTGTCAATTCTGCCAAACTACTTACAACTTTGATGAAAACGACCTGGAGGAACTCATTCGTGACAAATCTTAATACACCTTTTATGATTGGCAATGTTGAGATTCCCAATCGTACCGTTTTAGCACCCATGGCGGGAGTAACCAACTCTGCCTTCCGTACCATTGCAAAAGAGCTTGGAGCTGGACTCGTTGTCATGGAAATGGTCTCTGACAAGGGAATCCAATACAACAACGAAAAAACCCTTCACATGCTTCATATCGATGAAGGCGAAAACCCAGTCTCTATCCAACTTTTTGGTAGCGATGAAGACAGCCTAGCACGCGCAGCAGAATTCATCCAAGAAAACACCAAGACCGATATCGTTGATATCAACATGGGTTGCCCAGTTAATAAAATCGTAAAAAACGAAGCTGGGGCTATGTGGCTCAAGGACCCAGATAAGATTTACTCTATCATCAACAAGGTCCAATCTGTCCTTGATATCCCCCTTACTGTCAAAATGCGTACAGGCTGGTCTGACCCATCCCTGGCAGTTGAGAATGCTCTAGCTGCTGAGGCTGCTGGTGTTTCTGCCCTTGCCATGCACGGCCGTACACGTGAGCAAATGTACACAGGTCACGCTGACCTTGAGACTCTTCATAAGGTTGCACAAGCTCTGACAAAGATTCCATTCATCGCTAACGGTGACATCCGCACTGTCCAAGAAGCTAAACAGCGTATCGAAGAAGTCGGTGCTGACGCCGTTATGATTGGACGCGCAGCTATGGGAAATCCCTACCTCTTTAATCAAATCAATCACTACTTTGAAACAGGAGAAATCCTACCTGATTTAACCTTTGAAGACAAGATGAAAATTGCCTATGAACACTTAAAACGCTTGATTGATCTCAAGGGAGAAAAGGTTGCGGTCCGTGAATTCCGTGGCCTCGCCCCTCACTACCTCCGTGGAACATCAGGTGCAGCCAAACTCCGTGGAGCTATCTCACAAGCAAGCACACTTGCAGAAATTGAAGCTCTCTTACAGTTAGAAAAAGCATAAGCGTATAAAAATTGGCAAATCTCAAATTGAGATCTGCCGTTTTTTATATATTTTCATCTTGCAAATCTAGCTGCTTCACTCTAGCAATATAGTATGCCATAATCAACAACAAATTAAAGCTGACAATCCAAATAGACCATTCATGGAAAAAATGCATAGATACAGCCAAGCTAATGGCCCCCACTACGAAACTACCTACAACAATACCATAGTTCAAGGCTTGACGACGATATTCTTGAATATCTCCTTCTCCTCTAACGATGTGATACAAAGCAGTCAACATTTTTCGGTAATTTCCAGACGTCATAAAAATGACATAGGGATGATCTTCAATCAAACTACCCGTAAATGTTAGCAGCATCATTCCAGTTCCAAAAGCAATAAAAGGAACTTCTAATAGTGGAAAGCGGGAAAAGAAGGGCAGAACAAGGGTCCCGATAAATAAGGGAAACAGCATCTTAACCCGCCAATAGGCTGTTTTGCGATATTCTTTCATGTGTAAGGCAAAAAGAAATCCTAGGGAAAAGAATATAATCGAGCAGAATCGCAACATGGTATTGACGACATGTGAATCGTGCCAATCTGATACCAGTAGGAGAATGTTTCCTGTCTGTGTCGCCACCAAACTATGGTACTGGATGTGACAGAATACATCCAAAGAACCACCGATAAAGCCAAGAAACACTCCCATGAGCCGTGTGTTTTGAGGTAAAATTAATTTATCCGTCATTGATTCATCACTCGTTTCCCTTTGATTTTTTCATTATACCACTTCTCTCGGAGAAACTAAGTGAAAAACGGTCAGTTCAGGTAGACATGATTACATATACTCCTAAGTTAGTCTCATCTCTGGAGTTCATTTATGACGTCTTATCAACTTCAAATGCTGTAGGTACTCATCAACTGAACTATTTTTAAACAAATTATTTCTGTACTGAAGCCTATGGCTTAATCAAAGTAACACTTGAAACAGTACCATCTGCACCTGTTGTAATTTGGATGACTTTTCCACCACCTACTTCAGCATTGTATTTCCCATCATCAAGGGTATAAGAATAACTTTGGATAGAGTAGTTTTCTTTCTTACCATCAGCAAATTCTACTGTAAATTGACCAGCTGATGAAACAGTGATCGTTTCACCATTCGCACCCTTCCAATTTCCAGCCGCAGCCGAAAAATCTTTGTCTACCATAGTCAAGACACCTTTATAACGTTTATTGTGCTCTGCTTGCTTGTCTTGGAGTTTGCGATCAGTTGCTGGATCATAGGCTGACTGATTCGGGTTCGCTTGTGTTCCTTGTTGATTAGATGGGGCTTGAGAAGGGGGTTGCTTAGCAGAAGGTTCTTGGTTTTGTTTTGTTTCTGGTGCTGGTGTTGATTGCGATTGATTAGCAGTAGTCGTTGACTGATCAGAAGATGATGATTTAGCTTTTTCTGTTGAAGCTGAACTTGAGGACTTCTGAGTCTTGTTCTCTTTACTTGAAGAACTTGCCTTAGAACTAGAAGATGCTTGTGTTGTCTTGCTAGAACTATCACTTGCAGTATTCTCTTTCTTATTGCCACAAGCCCCCAATAGTAATGTTGAAGCGAGTACAGTTGCAGCCATTAATTTGATAGAAGTTTTATTTTTCATTTTATGCTCCTTTTGTAACATTTTTGAAATGTTAAGAAATATTTTTGTAACATTATTGTAATGTTTGTTTTTGAATCTGTCAACTATTTATCTAAAATTTTTTAGAATTATTTTTTAGTACATTTATTTCCTTATCCCTCCTATATCTTTTATTCGTAAAGAATTTAAAAAACAGGGAAATTTTTCCTATGAGAATACTATATTTTATAAGTGTAATCGCTTGCATTTTTTTCTTGAAGGGCTATAATAAAAATGAGATAGGATATTGGAGGTGTAGGTTTATGTCAAAGAAATATTACAAATATCTTCCTTGGTTGATTATTGGTGCTTTCTCTTCTTATGGGGTTGCTACTCATTACGCTCAAACAACATTTGATTTGTTCTACTTAACCACTATTTTCATGATTGTTTATGTGTCTCTAATGTACTTACACGAACATTATTTAAAATATAAATACAAAGATTTATTCATTCGAATCATGAGCAATTCTAATAAAGATAAACATCCTTAGCAGTCAGATAGCATCAAAAAAGAGGTCGGGAAAAATCCCGACCTCGATTTTTTATGAATAATAAACCTTTGACACGATAGTTGAACTGACTTTTAAGACAAACTTTATTTTCCCTATTCTCAAGCTTCAACCAGCCATCGGATTTGTTGAAACCTCTCAAATCTGAGACTAGGAAACCGAGACTTGATCTATCGATTTCTGTCCCCAAGCCTTTTATTTCAATCGATAGGTTTTTCTGGGTTTCTTTTTAGGAACTCGTTTGAGTCCAACTTCTTCTACATACTCACCGTATTTTACAAGAAAGTTATTGCTGACGATTGGACGACCGGGGTTGATAAGATTGACCAATTCGGTTCCTTCATAGACAGTGAATTCCTCCTCTAGCAGATAGAGAAAGGTCGGATTCCAGTCAAGACGCCCTTGGATTCGTTTAATAGACTCTTGGATAATGGCATAATGGTCAAAGGCGAAGGCTTGCTCCCCCAGCTCTAGCCCCTCTAAGAAGCACTTGCCCGTCTGAAAATCAACATCAACAAAAACCACATCCTTGGCATCGTCTCCTGCTTGAACGAGATCAAGTGCACGGCTAGGTAGATACACCAAGTGGGCGATAGTAACCGTCCAGCCCCGCGGATCACGACCTGGGGTAGACACTGTCATCAACTGTTCGATTTTTTCCAAAGGAAGGTCAAGATTGACCTCCTCTCTCACTTCACGCTGACAAGCATGCCTTGCATCTTCGCTCTTATCCATAAAACCACCGACCAAAGCCAAACAGTTTTGATAAGGATGGGCCTTGCGACGAATTAGCAAGAGTTTGATTTTTCCTTCCACAAAGCAATAAGCTACCATATCCACCGTCACGCTCGGTTTTTCATACTGAGGAAGATCCTGTTTGCAGTACCAGTCTAAAAATTCCTTCTCAGTCGCATGAATCTCAAAATATTCTCTCTCTGTCATTCCAGCCGGGATTATCGTTTCAGTCATCTTATCCCTCCTTGACAGACTTAGTCCATTGGTACCAACCGACTAGACTATTGATGGTGTAGACCCAGTACATCCCTTGGATATGGATGTTTTCACCCCACCAGAGGTAGATACTAAAGAGATTGGTTGCAATCCAGAAAATCCATTGCTCACGGTAAAGACGTGTCATCAAGAGCTGACCAACACCATTGGTCGCATCGGTAACACTGTCACGGAAAGGACGAGCACTGCTGATACTTTGGTAGGCTAATCCCATGCCAATCCAGATGATCGCAGTCAAGGCCAAGTACTTGAGCCAATCAATCAGACCGAGTTTCTTAGCTTCAAAGTGAGACTCCTCTGGTTTTCCTTGCTCATTGATCCGATTAGACAACCAAGTATAGAGACCAATAGGCTGCATGACAAAGAAATAAACTGTTGTCAAAACTTCACCGTAGAAAGTAGCATTCATAGCTAGGACCAAATAGATTGCAGAGTTAATAGCACCAAAAAGGTAGTTACTAGCTCGACCTTCAGCAACCAAGATAACGCAGACAATCCCTGTCCAAGAAGCCAAGAGACCAATCCAGTCATGACTTTCTGTGTTTTGTGTAAACTCCAGAATAAGAGGAACACTTGATAAAGCAATCAAATAGAGCCACTGGAAAAGACTACGGCCCACAAAGAGGTCTTTCCAAAGCAAACGCATAACTCCTGCAAAACCAATTTTACGAGCTTCTGCGTGAACATTTTTAAAGTTTTCAATAAATCGTGTGATTTTTTCAGTTATTTTTTTCATTTTCTTCTCCTAATCTGCTTGGTAAATGGCATCAATAGCTACTTTTGCTGCTTCATAATTTCCTAGATAGTCATCAGCTAGATAAACATGAGGGATATTGGCTAGATATTGCTCCCTCATCATATCCAAATGCTGAGAAAAACTGTGACGGATATGGTCTTCTGCCATGGTCATGTCGCGAAAACCATCATTGACATAAGAGCCAATAGGTTGCACAAAGAGGATTAAATCCCACTTTTCCTTGGCTAAGATGGAAACAAAGAGATTGTCAAAGGTCTCTCCGGACAAGTCCTCCTGCTCTTCGCTTTCCATGTAGTAATCGTAGTAGCCCTTGGTTACCAAAGAGTTTGTATCTGCAATGACTAGGCCTCGATTGGCATTGCTATCGATTAACTTGGAAGTTTGGTCATATTGGCCCAAAAGAAGGTAATAATAATCTTTTGGGGTAAGCTCATCATCTCGGACATTATTTTTTATCTGATACTCACGAGCATACTCCAGACTGACTGGCGCATCATAAAAGCGAGCTAAATCCTTGGCTAGAGTTGTTTTCCCATTACTCGCACTTCCCATAATCAACACTTTTTTCGTAAACTGACGGCGGAAAGGTTGAGCGATATATTTCCAATATTTGCTTGGATTTTCTCGAATCATGGTAGCCGAAATTCCAAATTTTCTTTCTTGTAGAACAGTCTCGAAACCACGTTCCGACAATTCTTGTTGGTATTCGGACTCTCCTACAAAAAAGATGAGCTCCTGACCAGTCTGGTCATAGGAAATGGCCTGCAACATCTGATCCAACCACTCCTGCCAGCCCATTGGATAGCGAGGGATATTAGTTTCGTCAAGTTTACAAACAGAGGTCAACTCATCATCTCGAAATGCTTCACGAATATAGCGAAACCTCTTTTGTAGTGCAAGTCCAACCTGTTCACCACGATCTCCCTTATAACCTGAAACTACCACCCATACAGCATCACATTGACGTTTTGCTCTTTGGATTAAATCAATATGTCCCTGATGCAAGGGAGCAAAGGTTCCAAAAACCACTGCTATCTGTTTTTTCATGTCTTTTTAACCTTTTTATAACTTTTTATATTTTATATCATACTCTATCTTGTTCTGTTTGTCAAGACTTTTTTATTATTTTTTATAAAAACATTTCTTAATTATAAGATTTTTTCTTGATATACAAAACTTGATCAGTAGAAATTCGTTTTTGAACTCCTTAAACTAAATGTACAATTCAAATGCTTATTTGAGTAACAACTTTCCAAAAAAAGAGGCTGAAACAATCTGTTCCAACCTCACATTTTTAAACAATCTCAAATTTTAATTGACCAGCTTTGACACCAATCTTCAGAGTCTTGCCAGCTTCCAATTCACCTTTAAGGAGAAGCTCTGCAAGTTTGTCTTCCACTTCCGTTTGTAGGGTTCTACGAAGTGGACGAGCCCCCATCTCTGGATCATAGCCTTGCTGAGCTAGAAGTTTAAGGGCAGATGCTTGGAGTTTCAAGTCAATTCCTTTTTCTGCAAGACTAGCAATCAATGGTTTGACCATAATCTTAACTACTTCTTGCATATCTTGACTTGACAAGCTATGGAAGACTACCTTCTCATCAATACGATTGATAAACTCTGGACGATAAGCCTTTTTCAACTCCTCAAACATACGTTTTTCCATATTTTCTTGGTCAAAGCGAATGTCCTTAGCTCCAAAACCAACTGTCTTGTCATCACGAAGCGCTGTCGCACCAAGGTTTGAAGTCATGATGATAATGGTATTGGAGAAGTCAACCTTACGACCTTTACTATCTGTCAAGACACCATCATCCAAGACTTGCAAGAGCACGTTAAAGATGTCTGGGTGAGCCTTTTCTACCTCGTCAAAGAGCAAGACTGAGTATGGTTTGTTGCGAACCTTCTCAGTCAACTCCCCGCCTTCTTCATAACCTACATAACCTGGAGGAGCTCCATTGAGACGACTGGCTGCAAATTTCTCCATATATTCACTCATGTCAAAGCGGATAAGAGCAGACTCATCATCAAAGAGAACTTCCGCCAAGGCCTTGGCCAATTCTGTCTTACCAACACCTGTTGATCCTAGGAACATAAAGGAGCCAATTGGACGTTTGTTATTGCGAATACCCGATTGATTTCGGCGAATGGCACGACTGATACTAGATACAGCTTGTTCCTGTCCGATAACACGTTTATGCAGTTCAGCTTCAAGATTGAGATACTTCTTGGCATCTGTTTGGGTCAATTTTTGAACTGGAATACCTGACAAGCGACTCAAGGTGGTCAAAATATCTGATTCTGTCACCAAATCTTTATAAACAGGTACTTCCTGTTCTTTTGCAATGAGTTGAGCAGCTTGCTTCCATTTACCATCCATCAAGGCCTTATCAGCTGGTGTTAAACCTGACTCATCTTGTTTAGCGTGTTTCGATTTATTTTGCACTGTTGCTGCCGTTTCATCCAAAAGATCGATTGCTGAGTCTGGCAAATGACGACTCGTCAAATAACGATGTGCCATTTTGACAGCTGTTTCGACTGCATCGTCTGTAATTTGGACATGGTGGTGCTTCTCATAAGTTGCTTTCAAGCCCTGCAAAATAGCCATACTATCTGCTAAACTTGGCTCCTCAATCATCACTTTAGCAAAACGACGAGAAAGGGCTGCGTCTTTTTCGATGTGCTTTTGATACTCTTCCTGAGTGGTCGCACCGACAGTTCTCAGAGTTCCACGTGCCAAGGCAGGTTTTAGGATATTGGCCGCATCCAAGGTCGAATCAATCCCACTTCCTGAACCCATAATGGTATGCAGCTCATCGATAAAGAGGATGACCTTTCCATCTTCCTCAATATCTTTGATGATATTGTTCATACGTTCTTCAAAATCACCACGGAAACGAGTTCCCGCAACCACATTCATCAAATCAAGCTCTAGAACTCGCATCTTTGCCATTTCATTTGGCACATCTCCATTGGCAATACGTTGTGCAAGACCAAGTGCCAAAGCTGTTTTACCCACACCCGCATCTCCAACTAGGACCGGATTATTTTTGGTCTTACGACTCAGAATTTGAATCATACGAGAGATTTCTTGGTCACGCCCGATGACTGGTTCCAATTTACCTGAGCGAGCTTGCTCCGTAAGGTCATGCGTATAATCTTCCAAACCTCCACTTGGGGTCTGTGGCATGCCCATCATATTAGCCATAGAATTTTGCTTGTCCGCTACCGTACGATGGCGTTGACGAAGGGCCTTCAAATCATCTCTAGTCCAACCAGCACGCGCTTCAAGACTACGACGAAGTCCAGCAATCTTGACCTGATCCTTCTGATCTTCGTAAGAAAATCCCGCTTTTTCTAGAATGCGAGTAGCTAAGGCATTGCCATCATGTAAGATAGCATAAAGCACGTGCTCTGTTCCTAAAACCTTGGCATGAACGACAGAAGCAACGTGCTCTGCTTCCAACAACAATACCTTCAAACGGTGTGAAAAAGGCAACTCCTGATAATTTTCCTTATCGCTATACTTTGTTTCAGTCAGCTCTACAGCAACTTCCTCCAGACGATCAATCTCATATGGAAATTCGTTTAAAGTTGCCCCAGCTACACTGTAACTATGATTGGCCATAGCAATCAATAGGTGCCAAGACTCTAGGTATTCTGCTCCAAAATGACTTGCGACCAGAAAGGCACTGTCTATACATTCTGTCAATGCTTTTGAATATTTCATTTAGTTCTATTTTCCTTTTCTATCTACCTCTTGTAATAACTGTCGGAGCATATTGGCACGGATAAGATTGGCATCCTCACCTAGAACTCGGTCTGTCGCCATTGCTAGTAATAGATTCATCTCCTGACGAGTCACTAAATCCTGTTCAAACAAGAGTCTTAAAACATCTTCAAAGATAACTAGGCTGACTTCTTCGCCCACCGAATACAGTAAATCGCGGAGCATTTCATGGTGGTTTGAGAATTCAATCCGTCCTATTCGAATGTAGCCACCACCACCACGCTTACTTTCAACCAAGTATCCCCTGCTTTCTGTAAAACGAGTCTTAATCACATAGTTAATCTGACTAGGAACAACCTGGAAAGTATCTGCCAACTGACTCCGTTGCAACTCCACAATACCAGATTGATCTAAAATTGCCTTGATGTAGGCCTCAATATGATCTGATGTATTTTTAAGTCTCATAACAAACCCACCTCTCTTTAAACCTTGACTATCTTTGACTATACTATCATTTAACACTCTATAAGTCAAATTTTTAGGGCTCAGCCCTTGAAAATACTGACTTTCTTTAAAAACATTTAGGCATTAAATCGCCTTAGTTTTTCTTGAAAGTCCCTAAAAAAGTCCACAAAAAAGAGCCCTAAAAAGGGCGTATATATTGACGAGTTCAGCAGGCAAGAAACTAGCACGGTCAAACGTGCTTTTTTTATTACCTGATACCATTATACCATACTATCAGCAACCTATATATTTGAAAATCTAAAAACCCTTAGATTCATTTCTAAGGGCTTCTAGTTTATCCATAGTGTTTTAGTTGTCCAGTATGAAACAGAACAAAATAGGGGGCAAACATGAAGCCTTTGCCTACAATTGTCTACTTATACGCTTCTAACTCTCCGTTCTGGTGGATTTTCGCAAAGTTTAAGACAGCTATCTGTTTGTATCTGTGATAATTAGTGGATTTTGTCCCAGCAATTTCTAAACATTCACTTACTGTTTTCTTCCTCATGTAACAATAATGAATGATAAAACACTTTCTAGCACGTTCGTTCTCTATCTTATTGATATCATGGGCAAATGTTTCTAGACTTTCTCTAATTGCTTTTTCATGCTTACTAGTCAAATTCCACTGATCAGGTAAGACAAGTTTCCAAGCCTCTTCATCTATTGTAACTTGGTTTTCACTCCCTGCCATCCTCTGGAATCTTAGAAAGTTAGTCATCCGCTTTCTGACGTTCATCATCGTTTTAAACTTATCCAGCTCCATTTTCAACGACAACCTTTCTACTCCTATAACTCATGCCTATCTTAATCTTCTTCTAGGATTCCCAAACTTTGCAATCCTTTCATCTCGTTTTCTTTTACGTTCCTCAGCGGACTCTATACCTATCTGTTTCCGACGTTCCACTTCTTCTTGATTGATATTACTCCATTTTCTGGTATGTACATTCTGCCGTCTACCATCTTGCGGATAATATTCAACGGTACACCTACAATTACTATGACGTCTATAAATATCATGAGGAACGGAAGGATATTTATAACTGCCTTCCAATTCTTGACACCACTTACAACACTTTCCAGCTGTTCGCCTAGTAATTTTAGGGCTAAGTCCTGCTTTATACTGAAATACCACATTTTTTTGAATCGTATCATCTACAATACTTTGCGTAAAATTAACAATTGTTTCACCCACCAACCATTTTACAGCTTCAAAATCATCTTCACTAGCTAAACGATTTACTAAGCCGTCAATCCTAGCTTGGTTCAACTCAGGAACTTGAGAAGGAATGCGAAGGTTAGCCCTAAAGTTTAAATCTTCTTGAACTTTTTCAGTATATTCGCTTACAAGGTCATAGTTTCGATCTAAAACATCTTCTAGCAATCGTTTAGCAATATTATAGTACATCTTACCATCTGGTAGGCTTTCATTACTTAAGTAAGCTCCTAAAACTTTTGAGAGTATTTCACCAACTTCTATTGCATATTGATTGGCATCCAGATAATTAGCTTTATTATCTTCTAGCTTATCTAGTAACTCTTCCAGAATCTCACTATCAAGTCTAGCTTTGTCAAATTCTGCCTTGATTTTCTGGAGTAGACTTGGGAATATATCTCCCATTACTTTTCACCTCCTTCCAGTAAACTGCCTTTTTCATTTTGGCGCTCTTTCTGCCGCCTATAGTATCGTTTCTTTTGGGTCAATATCTTGTCTTTTTTCTTTTGGTAACGCTCTGCGTCTTTCTTTTTATTACATACCTTACAAACTTTTGAGAAACCTTTCTTGTCTGAATGCTTTCTATAAAAGTTTTCACTAGATAATTCTTTGATATCATGACACTTGGAGCATTTTCTAGTTAAAGTGGTTTCATTCAATCCTATTTACTCCTTTTTTTTCTTTCTCGCTCGCGAGAAAATACGTACAGTGATGGCGTGAAGTCCGGGAGCACCGAGGGGGAGGGGGGTAGCCCCCCTACTCTCAGCTGTGAGTTTCTTATACATTTATATTTCTATTGAAGATTTTATTATTTTTTATTGTAGTTTAAAATCAATTTATACGCTTCAAACTCCTTGAAGCAATTCATTGCATCACGAAGATTGTCGCCTTTGATTTCGTAGGAATAAAAATTAAATCCTGTAGTGCCTTTAGTGGTAAAGTTTGTTTGTAAGTCACGGATTTCATCCTCAATACTTTGCGTCTGTTCTTTAGAAATATAATTCTTATTTTCAATGCTACTAAGACGATTTTTGTACATTTCTCGTTTTTTATTTAATACGGAAATCTTTTCTTCAATTTTGGTGTAAGATTCAGCATCCAGGGTGGCTTCAGCAGCAGCCAATTCTTCATACTGTGAACTAATTTCAGATTCGATTATTGGTAAATGATCACTGATTTCAGCTAATTCTTTCGCTTGTTTGTTCCGTACTTCTTCTAGTTTCTTTTTATTTTTTTCAATTACATTCATTTTCTTCTCCAATTCTTTGTTAAATATTTTTTGTATACGTCGTTAATTTTATCTGTTTATCTGTATCATTTCTTATCCTTGGTTTTTCTAACATTTTTACCTCATTTCACAACTGTTATATTTAACATATCTTCTATTCTGTTAAATTCAAAGGATTCCCTCAATCCCTTTTGTATCAAGGGGATAGGTCTATTTTGCGTTTTTTAATTTACATTTTTTTAATGTGTTAAATTAGAAGAGTATTTAAGCATAAATTTTTGCTAATTTATGACATGATTGTCAATTCTGTTTAACTATCATACTCACAATTTCAAAAAAAGTAGTCATTTTTGGGTATCTAGTGACTACCACCTCCGCCTTACAGTCCCAAGGGTTGACAAAAAGCGTAGTCAGGTAGTCACCTTGCTCACAAAAAAATAATAATAAACACCTTAGCTCTATTTACTCTATATACTTTATAAATAATCTAAAATAACTACTTTTTAATATAAAAGTCAATCATATCAAGGATTTAGGGGGTAGTCAGTAAAACATTAAAAACTACCCTTGTTTTTAAATCTTTTTGTTTAAAGGTTCTAGCCACTCTCTTAAAGGTAGTCATTTTTTATGTTAGTGACTACCCTAACTACCTTTTAGCTTTTGAGTAACCAGGTTTAACGCTTTTTCCAAATTTTAAAGATCGTTTGTGTTCCCATCCCTCTTTATTTTGCATATACTTTTTAACCTTTGCTTTATCCTTTGGTGGTGCTTTGTCAGTTAGATAGACTTCTTGAAAGAATAGGTTTATAGTCATCTTGTCACGTTCTACTAGTTCGCCATATTTATCTGTATCAAGTTCAACAGTTTCACCTTTGCTATTTCTAAAATAACCCTCGTTCATCATGTCATAGATATAGTAATACCTGGTTCTGTCTGTAACTGGGTAATGGTACATATTTTTAGGAAAAGGTAAAGCTAAATAACGCTCCAAATCCTCAAGGGTTTCATCTACAAACTTGTAACGGCTTCTAACATCGTTTACTAGCTTTTCCTGCTTGTCCGTCAGGTTCAACACTTGGTTAGCCCTCCAAGCTATCACCATAGCACCCCAAAAGTGTCTACGGTCTTTCTCTGTCCACTTCCTGCCCTTATAGGCGGTGTCTTTGTGTACTTCAGCAACAAGAAAGCGCCTTTCCCCTGTTAAGTCGTTCAAATAATCATGATCATTAGTTGCCCTCACGATGATAAAACTCTTTGGTAGTCGTCTATCACTGGAAGCATAAGGCGGTCTATATTCTAGTTTGGTTTCGGTGATGAACTTCTTCAACTCTGAAAAACTAGCCTTTTTACTGGCCACCATTTCATCATCAAATACACACCAATTTCTAACCATTCTAGCCTTATCGTCTTTGTCTGTGAATGTCTCAACGGTTGTAAAATACTTGTGAGTGAATAGTCCCTCAAAAAATTGGGTCTTTCCTACTCCCTGCCGTCCAGTCAAGTCCAGCACAAAGTCAAACTTAATAGAGGGGTCAAATACCTTAGCAACTGCCCCACGGAAAAACAAATCCATGATAATACGGTTATATTCATCATCTTTGATGTTGAGATAATGCCTTAAAATAGCAAAGGGATCACGCTGATTCACTAACTCTCTATATTCGCTTTCACATGATTCCAGATAGTCTTTTAAAGGGTTGTAGCTATGCTCTCCAGCCACTACTTCCAAAATATCAGCGATATCCCCTTTTTTATAATCTATCTTGTACTTTGTAGCAATATACGCCCTAATCTCTCTAATAATTAAGTCGTCAATGGTTCCGCTTAAGGTTCTACCGTTTAATTTCGTTGGTTTTGTGACATCAATTTCATATGTAAAGGTGTTGTACTGTATCGCCCCCTTCAGCTTGCTATCTCCACTTAAAATCTTCTTGAGATTGTCCAAGGTAACCGCAAAGCCTTTCCCTTTGGTTTTCGGTGTTAGATTCAGGCTATTGTATTCCTCGCTGGTCTCCCTTGCTTGGGTCAAGTTCACCACAGTAGACGGTATTTGTCGCTGATTCTCCTCGATAATTTTAGTTACAATTTCTTCACTATTCAAAAGCCACCTCCTTATAGAATTTTGTTGCTACTTCAAGGAAATAACTGGCCAATTCTTTCCGTTTGACGATAGTAGAAAACAAATCTACTAACTGACTAAAACTGTAACCATTCACAAATAGCAATCGGACAAAAAGTGAAGTCTCATACCTGGTATAAATGCCATTACAAATCAGGTCAAAAACCCAGCCTTTTAACTCCACGCCAAGCCCCTGCCGTTGCTCAGTCAACTTGTTTACTTCTAAATCCTTCAGGATCATTAGCAATTCAGGACTAGCCAAGGTAATTTCTAATGCTCTGGCTAGTTCCCAGCCCTCCCTATCACTCTTTTCGTCTCGGATAGCTACATATAAGCCTTTGTAACGAAAATCCGTCAGTCCCTCACCTATTGGCTCGTAGTACACAAACTTATAGTAGTTTCCATTCTTCCAAACTTGAGTTGGTGTAGACTTGAGAAAGGCAAATAATGCTAATTTGTCAGCTGATAAAATCAACTCGATCACTCGCATTCTTCCACCCCCAAGAACTTGAGAACTTCGGAAATTTTATAATAAGCCTTTCTAGTATCCTCGATTGGTGGGATATATTGTCGTAAGCCTGCATGTTCCCAACTACTCAGGGTTTTATCCCCTATGTTTAACTCTTCCTTAAGTTCCGTTTTACTAATCAAATTCAACTTCTTTGGAGGAATTTTTTCATGGTTCTTTAGATACCGTTCCACTGATTCCAGAATATTCGACTTTAGATCTTCAATCATTTTTTCAAACATACTAGCACCCCCACGGTTTCGCCCCTGCAAGTTGAATATAACGCCCATAATCGGGGTTTAAATCCTCGCTAGGTGTTTCTATCGTCTGTTTGCTTTCTCGCTCTATTTGGGCGCTTTTTGGGCGGTCTCGGTGGTTTAGGTAAAGTAGTAAACCAATCAGTACCACGGAAAAGATAAGCGCCTGTGTATTGGTTAAATCTAGTTCATTCATGCTATGCCCTCGCTTTGTAATTCTTGATGTAGTCCACTTGGTCGCTTCGTTCCATCTTCAGGAAATCGTCCACCTCTTCGGTGCTTACTTTTCTGTTTACAAAATCAGCGATAAACTGGAATAGGTTTGGATTTTTTGCCTTGATTTCAGCCATCAAGTTATCAAACTCTACTTGTGCCATGTTATTTAAGCCTAGTGTCATTTCATTGCCTCCTCAAACTGCTCTATAAGACAGTCTTTACTTACTTTTCGAGTACCATCTTTAGAGTTAAAAAGAATATCTTTTAAGGTTATAGTAGCCTCTAAATACTCCTTTTCAGCATGTTCTATATACGCCTGTTGCTCTGCTTCGTTATCAAAAAAGTGCTTAGCTTGACGTTTAAAGAACGCTTGTCGCATAGCGTCCATTTCAAAAACACCAGGGTGGAAAAACATTCCAGTAGTACTTTTAGAGACTGACTCGATTTTATGACTTTCATTCAATTCAGGAAGTTCAATCCAAAGTAAACGATGTAAGTTTTCTTTGATAGCTTTTAATTGTCCTGATAAGAGCCCTATTCTCAAAAAATCATTGTTTTCATCTGCTTGGTGTAATTCCATACTAATTCTATCCAAGCTTTTAGCGATAATATCGTATGTTGTGTCTGTCATAGTGTTTTCCTGTGCCTTTTAATTGTTGTTTCCTATACTGAATTATCACCACTCCAAACGCTGGGCGATTGCCCCTAGTTGGCGAACGCTTGTAGTGATGTTTCGTGGGTAAATACCCACATTTTCGCTAAACAAGTGCTTAGAGTCGCCGTGTCAGCACTCGTTTTTCAAAACCTTTTCTAATTGCTTGCCTGCTCTTCGGTTTTCTTAGTTTGTCTTTGTTTCGTTTTCGATTTGATCGCCTAATCTTTTCCAGGCTCTATCAAAATCATCACGTTGGATTTCTTTGCTATGTAATTGCCTTGCTAACTCCATCGCTCTACGCATGAATCTAGCAAAATGTGTCTTTTCTTCCATCCCTAGCTCTCCATCATGTCATAAAGTAGGGCATAGTATTTATCTGGAATCCTATCCAAGGCTTTCAGTCCGTCATGTTCTGCTTTTTGTCTAGTTTCTGCCTTAACCGTGCTATCAAAGGCGATAGAAAAGGCATTTAACATAGCCTTGTATCGGTCTACACTCTTCAAATAGCGACCACGTTCCCCAAGTTCCTTGTCTTCTAGTTCTTCTTTTACAGTATCGTCCAAGAGTTCAAACTTAGTGTAAACTCCTTTTTCTACTTTGAAACCTAGTCGCTTGTTTTGTCTGAGATTGTAAAGATTAACCTTGCAACTATCTAGGTTACGATAGCCTAACACTCCTGCGATTTCTTCTAAGTTTTTGCCCTCAAGTTCAGGCAATTTTTCAGCAATATCCTTGAATTTTACTGCTTGATGTTGTTTTCTCATTGTGTACCTTGTCTTTCTATGCTATAATCAAGGTATAGAAAAAATATCTATACCAATGTATTGTCGCTTGCTCTCCTCGACCAAAATTTGAGCAAGTGACTTTTTTTGTTATCTTGTTTCATGCTTTTTTCCCTGACTTGGGTTTATAAAGCAAGTCTTTACTTTCGATAAGATCCAGAATCCAGCTGAATCCCTGCTCCACCGTTTCAAGAAATGCGCCCAGATCTTCACTGTCCAAGTTCTCGTAGTTCATGCAAAGATATTCGGCTAGTTGTCTGTCTTTCTCAACTAACTTTTTAAAATCCTTGAAATACTTGGGAATCGGAAAACCCTTGCTATTAGTAATTGTTTCAAATTCTACTTTATTGTCCATTCTTAAAATTTCTACACTTAAATAATAAATTTCCTTTCTTCTTTTTTGCTCATGCTTGCCACTTAAGACAGTACCATTGAATTTACTAATTGAGATAGGAGACAAAACCGTTATAAATCCTTGATACTGCCATAGGTAGCAAGCATCTTAATCTAGCAAAAACTAGCTAGTCTGATAAATCAATCTCCAGTGCTAAAGCACCATACAAAAAATCTGTAAATATAAACTAAAATCGTGATTGGTTGACTCCTTTCTAATAGTCTTCTGCAAGCCACTGCATGGCTTTTTGGTAAATGCTCGGCTTTACTTCGCCACCGTCACGGATTTTCTTGTAAGTGATTGGGTTGACTCCAATTTCCTCGCTGGCTTTTTTAGCTGTCAAATTCTTGTCCGCTTGCTTTCGGCGAATTGCTTTTGCTTGTGTTGAGGTGATAAGCAATACAGTTTTCCTCCTTTCTTTTTTGTAAAGTTTTTCTTTACTCGAGTTAAGTATATAATGTTTTTCTTTACTTGTCAAGAGAAAATAAAAAAAAACTTTACAAAAGTTTTTTTAGTGGTTATAATTTAACTGAGGTGATAAAATGTCAACAATAAAAAATAGGTTAAAAGTTTTAAGAACTGAGAAAGGAATAACTCAAGATCAATTAGCCGAAGTTATAAATAAACGACTAAAGGAAAATGAGAAACCGATATCCAAAATGGTGATATCTAACTGGGAAAATAATAAACATACTATCAAACCAGAAAAAGCTCAGATTTTAGCTGATTTTTTTGGAATTAGTGTTTCTTCCTTACTAGGTTACGGTGATGAACTCATGACTTTCAATAGTGGAGCAGAGTTTGAAGAATATCGTAACAATTTTATCAAACGTATAAATACTAAGGAAAGACTTGAAAAGAAACTGGGTAAATCAACTGAACAGTATAAACTTGATAAAAAAAATATTGAAAAAATTGAACTTATAAAACAACGTATAAATCAAAAATACGGAACTAATTCTCACGGAATTCCTGCCTACGATGCTCTTGTAGCAGGTATTGGTGAAAACGACTTTTTTATACGATTATTTGATGCTTTACTAGATTTTGATGAACTAAAAGAAACGGAAATTTCCGACTTACTTTATAAGTACCTCATTTTAGATAACGATAGTAAACATCTAATACTAGAACTCATTAACAAATTACCACAATATAAAACTAAATCTTTATCAGAAAAAGATAATGACTAACAAGGAGTAACTAACATGGGATTTTTTGACACTGTAAAACAAGAAGGTAGTTTTTCTACTGCTTCTGGGGTAAATGGACTACACTACGTTGTCCTCCAGGTAACTTTGAAAGAAAAGTTTTTCGGCACTGGATCAGGAAACCTTACAGAATTAGAAGATGTTATCAATAAACAAGCTTCAAAAGGTTATCGCCTGCATACCATCACAACCGCCAATGGTGGAAGCAAAGGTTTAGGCGGTGGTGACCGTATTCAAGCCACTATGGTTTTTGAGAAGATTCTATAAAAATCCCCCATATTCGCCAATAGTGCCCCTATTTCTAAGGTCTATTGTGCAAAAACAAGGGAAAGTGAAAAATAGAAAATAATTATTGACAAAATAGCGTTTTTGACAATAATTAAAAAATTAAAAGGAACTATTATTGACAAAATAGCGTTTTTGACAATAATTAAAAAATTAAAAGGAGCTATTAATGACAAACTTACATTTTTGTCATTAATTAAATTTAGAGTATGGAGTATAAAAGTCTAAAAAAAATTTATTACAGTGAACGTAGTATTTATGAACAAGAATACTTACAAAGAATAAATGGATACGGCACCACAAAAACTACAATGTTTCCATATCTGATGAAGAAAGAGGAGTTCGCAACAAATGAATATCCACTATTTGTGGTACCAATTATGGAAATCCAACTTCTTTCCCAAAAAATCATTGAATTATCTTCTACTATTACAGATTTAGCTAATGATCTACCAGACGTTGCTCACCAACAATTTTATAATGAACAACTATTCAATGCCATTATTTCCACAAATGAAATTGAAGGTATTGGAACTACAAGAAAAGATGTAGCAGCTGCAATTGAAGCTCTTAACAAAGATAAAAAAGAAAAGCTGAAACACAAATCTACTGTCCGAATGTACCTAGATATACTTTCAGAAGATTATCTAAATATAACAGAACTAACTCATATTAGAGAAATATATAATGCTTTAACTAGCGGAGAAATTGAAGATGATGATGAACTTGATGGTGAACTGTTTAGGAGAAGCTATGTTTCTATTGTTAATAATCAAAATGGAAAGATAGAGCATATTGCGCCAGGTAAAGAAGAGACAATTAAGGAAATGCTACTTAGCTGGCTTCATTTCATCAATACAGAAAATGTTCCTTTCCTTATAAAAGCTAGTCTAGCACATTATTTTTTTGAAAACATTCATCCGTTTTATGATGGCAATGGAAGAACTGGCCGTTATATTCTATCTAAGTATCTTTCAAGAAAATTAGATAAATTTTCTGGTCTCATTATTAGTAAAAAAATAAATGAAGATAAAAACAAATACTATAAAGCATTCTCAGATACCGGAAACATCCTAAACAAAGCAGATGGTACTCAATTTGTACATACAATCTTACGTTTTATTATTAAGGGGCAATATGAAATAATAAATACACTAGCAGAAAAACAAGAAATGCTATACTATTATCATCAAAAATTGCAAGATAGTAGTTTCACTGATATCGAAGCAACGATATTATTTTTACTTATCCAGTCTCAATTATTTGTGTCAGATTTTGAAGCAAGCATTAACGACAATGAACTTTTGAATCTTTTACAACATACTGAATATTCTCAGAGAAGTCTAAAACAAACTATAAAAGATTTAGAAAAAAGTAAAATATTAATTAAAGTTGCGAAGCGCCCATTAAAACATGCAATAGTTGAAGAATTCTTTGATTATAGTGCAAAATAGTTAACACTATATATTTACAAATGACAAGTTAAGTTAAAAATTCTCGTAGCTCCTCGCATGGTATAAACTCAAAACCTTTTCTAATTGCTTGCCTGCTGATGGAAAAGGAGTAAACCATGAAGATTACACAACACACGAAAAAAGACGGATCAGCAGTATACCGCTCTAGTATCTATCTTGGTATCGATTCTGTAACTGGTAAGAAGGTCAAGACTACCATATCAGCACGAACAAAGAAAGAACTCAAAAACAAGGCCACCCAGGCTAAGGTAGAATTTGAGAAAAACGGCTCGACACGGAAACAACGCTCACATATAACAACCTATAGAGAACTTGTGGACTTATTTTGGCAAACCTACCAGCATACCATAAAGACTAATACACAGATAAAGATAAAAGGTTGCTTAAATAATTACCTCTTGCCCTCATTTGGTACTTACAAACTAGATAAACTTACTCCTGTTATTATCCAAACTAAGGTAAATAAATGGGCGGATGAGTACAATCAGGACGGAACGGGATATAAAGAATACAATCATCTTCATGCCTTAAATAAACGTATTCTACAGTACGGAGTTTCTATCCAAGCATTGGACAATAACCCTGCTCGAGATATTGTCATTCCTAGAAAGATAACAAGAGATAAGCAAGAAATTAAATACTTTCAAGATCAGGAACTTAAAAACTTCCTCTCCTATCTCGATAACCTGGGAAATACCTTTATCAATTTCTATGATACTGTGCTTTATAAAACGCTCCTAGCTACTGGTTTGCGTATTCGTGAATGTTTAGCCTTAGAATGGTCTGATATTGACCTGCAGAACGGAACTATTGATGTTAATAAAACACTCAACATCTTAAACCAGGTAAACAGTCCTAAGACAAAATCAAGCTATAGAGTTTTAGATATCGATCATAAAACAGTGCTCATGCTTCGTCTCTACCGAGCAAGACAAGCAGAAAACGGTAGAAACATTGGCTTAACCTATGAGAAAGTATTCTCTGATAGCTTTGACAACTATGTCAATACTCGAAAGGTTGATTATCGCCTACATAAGCACTTAAAAAACGCTAACTGTACTGATTTAGGTTTTCATGCTTTCCGACACCGCTAGTATCTTGCTTAATGCTGGCCTGCCATACAAGGAAATACAGACACGGCTTGGCCATGCAAAAATATCTGTAACTATGGACACTTACAGCCATTTATCAAAAGAGAACCAAAAAAGAGCAGTCTCATTCTTTGAAACTGCCCTCGAAAAAATAAAAAGTTCTTAAAAAAGTCCACAAAATGAAAAAAGCGATACATAAAACTCTTATGTATCAACGATTATAGAATGATTTCGGTATAATTGACTATTATACCGAATTTTTCGATTTTTTAAAAGAAAAAGGGGCTGGTAATGAACAATCCTCACCAACTCCCTGTCTTTCTAATTATTTAATCCCAATTCCGCCAATATTTGTCGTTTATAGGCAATTTTTTGAACTTCCTTGTCTTCGGTTTCAGACCAGTCGAGTTTGACTTCAGAAACAATCTGACCAGGGCGATTTTTCAAGATATAGATACGGTCACTAAGATTAAGGGCCTCCTCGATACTATGCGTAATGATGAGTGCCGTCAGGCCTAGCTGTTTATGAATCTCCAAATACCAGGCATGAAGTTCCATCTTAGTCATCTCATCCAAAGCGCTAAAGGCCTCGTCTAGAAGAAAGAGCTTGTGCCCGAAAAGGTAGGTACGGAGCAAAGCAACACGCTGGCGCATCCCACCACTAAGTTCATGAGGGTACTTATCCTTTACAGCCGTCAACTGAAAGGTAGCAAGGATTTCATCTGCTTTCGCAACAGCTTCTGCCTTATCCACTTTTTGAATCAAAAGGGGCAAAATGATATTGCCAAGTACCGTCTTGTGTTCCAAGAGCAGATCCTTTTGGAGCATATAACTCACACGCCCCTTGGGATTTTCCTCCCCATCAAGCACAATTCTACCTGACTGGACTTCTAAAATGCCTGCAATCAGGTTAAAGAGTGTGGTCTTTCCTACACCACTAGGGCCTAGGATAGAGACCACTTCACCTGAAGTCACTTGTAGGTTAATATCCTCTACAATCTTTTCATCATCGTAGGCGTAGCTTACGTGTTCTAGTCTAATTTCTGTCATTATTTTACAAATTCGTTGGTAAATCCTTTATCTGTCAAGTCTTCCTTGAGGATTCCATTTTCTTTATCCCATTTGTAGAAGGCATTCCAGCGATCCGCATCAAATTGTCCCCATTTTTCCTTGTCACTTGCATATTCTTTTGACAAGTATTTTTGAGATTCGATGACAAAGTCACGTTTATCTTTGAGTTCTGGGGCATTCTTGATTAGGATATCAGCCGCTTCTTCTGGGTGATCCATAGCGTATTGGTAACCTTTTTTGATAGCTTGGATGACTTTACGAGCTTCTTCTTTGTTGTCTTTCAGATAGTCGTTGTTTGCGATGATAACTGGTGAGTAGTAGTCAAACTCTTTGACATAGTCTTTCAAATACATAAAGTTGGCATCCACACCTTGAGATTTGGCAAGAAGTCCATCCCAACCGTAGTAAATCCAGGCAGCATCAAAAACGCCATTGGCAATCGGAGTGATCGAGTTTGAATCGTTGTTTGGTACTTTTTCAACCTTGTCAAAGTCTCCACCTTGAGATTCTACCAAGGTTTTCAGCATCGCAAGCTCAGTTGGGTCATTCCAAGTTCCGTATTTCTTGCCAACCAAGTCTTTAGGACTATTGATATTGTCAGACTTACGAGAGATAATTCCTGATGTATTGTGCTCAACGATTGCTGCAACGGCAGTAATTCCTGCCCCTTTTTCCAATTTCTTAGCCATGTAATCTTGGAAATAGACTGCAAATGGTGCCTTACCATTGATAACCAAGTCTGACGAACTTTCTTCTGGTGGCAATTTCAAATCAACATCCACTCCAGCTTCCTTGAAATAACCTTTTTCCTTAGCAACATAAAGCCCTGTGTGGTTGGTATTGGGTGTCCAGTCTAGGATAAAGTCAATTTTTTTGAGTTCTGCTTCTTTGTTGTCCTTAGAAGCAGTTCCTTGGCCACAAGCCACAAGCACGACAGCTAGAAGAGCTGTTACAAGCGTTAAAAACACTTTCCATGTTTTCTTCATTTTTATTTCCTCTTTTCTTTTTCTAAAACACTCTATTTTAAGTACGTTTCCATTTAATCACATATTTTTCACTGATATCGACTAGCTTCATACCCAGAAGACTGATCAGCGATACCAGAATAATAATCGCAAACATGGTATCATACTGAAACAGTTTTTTGGACTGAATCATGTAGACACCTAGTCCTTCAAAGCCTCCCAACCACTCAGACACAACTGTTGTGATAAAGGCATAGGAGACACTGACCCTCAGCCCTGCATAAAAGTAAGGCAGGCTGACAGGGATTTTAAAATGCCACAGGATTTGCCAAGGATTGGCTCGCATCAGACTAAACAAGGTCAGCATATCCTTGTCACAATGCCTAAAACCATCTAAAATACTGACGATGATAGGGAAGGTTGTCGTCAAGATAATCAAGACAATCTTGGGCAAAATTCCATAACCCAACCATAAAACTAGGATAGGGGCTATGGCAATGGTCGGTATGGTCTGGACAACCACCATCATGGGGTAAATCAGGTCATTGAGCCAGCCCAAACTATCCATAAGGACGGCCATAATACAGGCTATCAAGACACCCAAGACCAAGCCTAATATGGCTACTCTCAAGGTTGCCCAACTATGGTACCAGAGAAATTCTCTGTCACGAACAAAAGACTGGAGGATTTCAAGTGGTGTCGGCAGGATAAACTTTGGTAAGAGTTTTAAGAATCCCGCCACCTGCCAAACGGATAAGATGCCCAAAAAACCTAGCAGACTAATATGCCGTCTCATTATACTTTTCAAGTTTCTCATCGATGCTTAAAATCTCTCCTACATTTATTTTCACATTGGCAAAAACATTGTCTGCTCCTTGCCCCGCCACTTCTAACGCTTCTTTGAGAATGCGCATAAGCTCATCAAACTCTCCCTCTAAAACTGTTTCAAAGGGTGTCACCACCATGGTCACTTCTTGAGCTTGCAGATAAGCAATGACCTTATCAATTACAGCTATGCGGTCAATCCCCTGTGACAGGGGCAGAACTTGTAAAGCAATGCTTGCTTTCATTCAAACCTCCTTTTAATTTACAGTTTTTCTTTATGAAAAAAGAAAAACCTCTTTCATATATGAAAAAGGTGCAGAATTAGGCTAAGTATCGTTCCTACGCTGGCATTACCCAGATCAGGTGCGGTCGAAGTTTAACACTTCCTCTCAGACTGTACACAGACTCCCATATATTATATGGACATATGATAACGCAAAACAAACAAGATGTCAAGGAAACTGCTTACAGAAAAAGAGACGGCAAACCGTCTCTTTCTCTAATTATACAGATGAACTAGCTCTTTCAATTAAAGCATAGGGGCGAATAACTGAGCTACTTCTTTGATTAATGTTTGATACCAAGTAGGCTTGATTGTTCCAGGAAAAATTTCTTGCGACTCTTCAAAAATGTCTTCAAAATCATTGCGAATAGTTGCAATGGATGGTGTTTCATACAATAAAACTGCATTTTCATAGTGGTGAACCAAGCTGCGATAATCAAGGTTTATGGTTCCAACAACCGCAAATCGATCATCAACAATCATTTGCTTACTATGGATAAAACCAGGAGTATACTCATAGATACGTACACCAGCAGACAAAAGATCAGGATAAGACCCTCGAGTTACTAACTGGATGAGCTTTTTATCTGGGATAAATGGAGTTATAATTCTCACATCTACACCTCGCATGGCTGCATTTTTTATATCCTCTGTCAAATCATAATCAATAATGAGATAAGGCGTGGTGATATAGACAAAATCTTCCGCTTGATTAATCAGATTTTGATAGACGATTTTACCCACCTTCATTTTATAGATAGGCTTAGGGCCACTTCCATATGGGATACAAAGACCACCACCTGGTCGTGTCTGATTTTCCAAATGATATTGATCAAAATCACTAATTTCTCCACGGTTGATGTACCAGTTCATGAGAAATAGTCTGGTAAAGGCTTGAGTCGCCGGACCATCTATCCGAATCCCACTATCTTTCCAGTGTCCAAAACGTTCAATCTGATTGATATATTCGTCTGCAAGATTAATCCCGCCAGTATAGGCAATCTGCCCATCAATAACCAAAATCTTACGGTGGTCACGGTTATTGTAGGCCACTGTCATACGAGGAATCACCTTATTAAACTTATGAGCATCAATCCCTTTAGAACGCAAATGAACGGTATAATCCCCAGGCAAGGTCACCATACAACCAATATCATCGTAGAGCATCTTGACCTCGACTCCCTGAGCAGCTTTTTCTTCAAGAATTTCAAGCATACTATCCCACATCAAACCTTCGTCAACAATGTAGTATTCTAGAAAAATAAATTTTTCAGCCCTCTTCAAATCCTCGAGCATCTGTTGCCACATTTCTTCTCCATTAGCAAAGAATTGTGAGTCTGTATGGTCATAAACCTCTGCATTACTATCCATATGTAACAAGGCATTGATAATACCGTAGGCAGATTTATCAGTTTCTTGTAGGATCTGATGAAGACTATGCTCTCGCTTTTCATGAGATGCAATGGAACGAAGTTCCTGCAGTTGTTTGAATTCCTTTTTTGATAACCGACGCTCACCAAACATGATATAAAGTAAGGGACCAAAAACAGGGACAAAAGTGACAATCAACCAAGTCACCTTGCTCTCAGGAGACATGGAACGATTAACAATGGCTAAAACAGTTGCCACACTGACAAGAAATACAAGAGTAACCCAAACAAATGGAGCAATCTGACTCATGTAAAGAATGACTGCAAAAACTACAAATAATTCTATCAGAATTATCGCAATGCTAAAACCATACTTGGACATCAATAGTCGCAATTTTCTAGTTCCCATAACTCCCCCTCAATTTCTAAGTCTACTCCCTAATTTAACGTCTGAAAACGCTTGTTACCTTCTAGTATACTTAGTTTAGAAGAACTTAGCAAGTCTTTTCTGTTTAGGCCGATAGTTCTCCAACTGAGGTGAACAATAAAAAGCAGGCCACATACATGCCTGCTCTTATATTACAATTTTAATGCCAACATATTGACCGTCATACCAGCTGCAGTTCCCATCAAGAAGATGGTATCTCCTTCTTTTAAATAGCCATGATCGAGTGCATAAGCCAAACCAAAAGGCACAGAAACTGAAACCATATTTCCATAATCACTAACAAGGTTAAGGTATTGTTCTTCATCAACACCTAGTTTTTCCATAACCAGAGGAAGAGCACGACTAGCTTGGTGGGGAATGATGTAGTCTACATCCGCTAGAGCCAACTGTGTTTTCTCTTGAAACTCTTCAAACATACCTGGGATTTTACGAGCTGACAAAAGTAAAATTTTCTTGCCCTTCATATCAAACATAAAATTTGTCTTGGTCTCTTCAGAGTATTCTTTTGGTTGATATGAAGTCAGACCTCCACGGATCTCCGTATCGTGAGCTCCCTCTGACCAAGTACGTTGAAGACTCGCAATTACTCCCTTATCCTTATCACTTGATTGGAAAATAAAGGCAGCCGCTCCATCACTAAAGAGTTCATAACTTTCTTTTTGCTTTGGATTAAGACCCAGGCTACCAACTTCACTGGATACAATCAAAACACGACGGTATTCCCCAGCTTCAATCAAATGTGACATGGTTGATAAAGCAGAGATAAAACTTGTACAAGTCGTATTGATATCCATAGCTGGGATAGAGAGCCCTTTTGCCACGCGCTCATGGATCAAGGCTGCCGTACAAGGAATCGGCTGAACACCTACCGCACTAGCTGATACAAGGCAATCAATATCTTCGATTTTTAAATTTGCCTTTTCAAGGGCACGCTGAATCGCTACTTCTGCTAGATCTAGCTGGGTTTCTTCATTTTCAACCACACGATAACGGGTCTGGTCTTTAAATTTCACCGTATTTTTTGGAAGGCATACTCCATAGCCTGCGATTTCTAGATGTCTTTTTACTTCTGTCATAATCTTTTGTCCTTTCATAAACGTTGGATACGTTTGAGCTTACGACTTGTATCCCAGTGATAATCAGAAAATTGTATTTCAGGTTCTTTAAACTCTTTTTGTTGCGCCAAAAGTCGGAACTGCTCTGTGATTGCTGTTTCTACTTGCTCATCTCTTCGACTCAAACAAACTTCCACTAGCTTCTCAGAGTGTTGCTTGACTTGATAATCTCCAACATTCTCCACAAAGAGAATGCAACGTCTGATAAAATCAGGATAAATCGTTACCTGACCTCCGTCATGTCCTTCAAAGTAGAAGATATCATCAGAACGACCTTCGACCTTGTCAATCCTTGTGTAATGGGAGCCACATGGGCAAGGATTAGGATTTTCAACTAAAATATCATTGAGCTGGTAGCGATAAACAGGCTGACTGCTTCGCTTAAAATCAGTAATGACTGGATAAAAACGTCGGTCATCCAAGTAGTGTTTTTCCACAAAAATGATGTCTTCATTGAGATGAAGATTCCCAGCAGAGCAAGTACAAGCTAGGAAACCTTCGGTTGCTTGATATACTTGGTCAATAATCGGCAACTCAAAAGCGCTCAAAATTCGCTCTTTATCACTATCTTCTAAGATTTCAGCCACCGAAACGATTTTTTGTGGGTGAATGACTAACTCCCCATCTTTTAGACGCTTGCTCAATTCAATCAACATAGAAGCAGGTGCCACTACAATAGTCGGTTGATAACTATTGAGACGCTCTATATGCTCATCTGTATTCTTGAAAATATCAAAGTACTCTAAACGAATAAGTGCCGTATTGATGGTCTGATAGAGTTCATTATCCGCTCTGAGGAAAAAGGCTATGCGGTGCCCAAAAAGTTGGCCCTTGGGCAACATCTTTGCCAAGATAGCTGCTGCCCACATACTTCTCTCTTTTTCAGTTGTGATAAAAAGTCCCCGGTGTCCAGATGTTCCAGAAGACAGCCCAACAGCTATTTCCCCTTTAAGCTCTGTAAAATTTCGAGTCTTTTCACTTTCGATAGCCAAAGCCAAGGCCTCGTCTCGATCCACTCCTTGGGTGTTGAGCTCATTGAAATGACTCATCATAAAAGCCTTATCCATATGGTCAAAGTCACTAGGTACACCATTTTTAAAATAAGGTGACTCACGTTTGAGAAAGTCCATATAGGCAGCCAGTTGCTTTTTCTGATAGTTTTCTAAAGCTTCTCGAGACTTAAAATTATGAAGCCAACGAGTTTGGAAAAAAGTTTTAAGAAAGGTTATTTTTTTCATATAAAATCCGCTCAATCCTTTCTACAGGGTCATGGCTAACTAGCACTTCTATACCATCTTTTAAAACCTCTTCCAAGAGCTCTGTTCCTTTGATATAGTCAGCCTTACTATCTTGCACCAAGGAAGGAATCAGATGCATCTGTTTCGTATAGGGTAAAAGGTCAATTCCCCAACAAAGATCTGCTGCGATGAAGAGATGATAGTCTGGCATAAAGAGACAGGCTTGCCCCTTAGCATGCCCATCAATAGAAGCTACAAGGATGCTGCCGTCTCCAAAAAGATCGATGGTAGGGCGATACTTAAAGTTAGCATTTTGCTGATCCGCCTTAATAACAGTCAACCTTTCCTCAAAAGTAGTCGGCAAAAATTCTTTAAAAATTAAATCTTTTAGTTTTGGTTTTTTATAAACATCATAGACTTCCTGGGTCAGGATAAAGTTTGCATTCGGAAAGAAGCTAGCCCCTCCCAGATGATCTGGATGTAGATGAGATAACAAGACATAGTTGATTTCTTCTGACTTGATCCCTTTATCTTTTAGCAAGTGCGAAATCTGATCTTTCTCCGTCATTTGAACTGGCGTCCCTAGACGGTACAAGCCATAACGAAGTTTCCTCTTAATATCATAGTGATAGCCAGTATCATAAAGCAGATAACCCTTTTCTCTATGCTTAATTAAAAAGACACCCGCTGGAAAAGTCATCTTTCTATTCTTGACACCCTTAAAAAGCAAACCGGCATAACTCGTACAATATCCGGCTGGGAAATACTCAATGCTTTCGATAATCTTGGACATATTGTTCAATTCCTTCTGAAATACTAATTTTCGGATGATAACCCAAATCCCTCTCAGCCTTTCTAATATCCAGCGTTTGACTATAGCGAAGCAGATAATAGGTATATCGAGTTAGAGGTGGCTCCCCTTTAAGGTTCAAGGTCTTGTATATAAATTCTAAACTACTTGTAATTCCTGATAAGAGAGATGCTGGAATTTTTCTATATTTGATTGGATAACCCAGACCTGTCAAACTTTCCTCTAGCAAATCTCTAAAAGCCCTCGGTTCACCATTAGTAATGTTATAAACCTCACCTTTAGCTTCTGGAGCTTCTATGGCCAAACGGATTGCCAGAGCAACATTTTCCACACAAGTCATGTCCATGAGCTGACGCCCATCCCCAATCAAAGGAATTCCTATTTTTTGACTCAGATTAATTACTCGTGGCAAAATACTGGTATCCCCAATCCCAAAAAGCCCACGAGGTCTCAGGATGATACTAGGAACATCTGAATAATCTTTAAAGAGTTTCTCCGAAGCCAATTTACTACGGATATAGTTATTGAGATTATTTTCCTCTGGAGCATCACTTTCTTTAATACCAAGTTGATCTTTGGGTGCAGCATAGATACTAGGTGAGGATACATAGACTAAACGCTGAATCCCAGCTTGGCGACAAGCTTCGAGAACATATTTAGTTCCTAAAACATTGGCCTGATAAAAATCTTCCCAAGGACCCCAAACTGTTGACAGGGCTCCCGCATGAACGACCAGATCCATCCCCTTGCAAGCCTCTAGCACATCATCAGCTTTGGTCAAATCACCCTGAAAAAAACTAACCGAAGAATTCTCTAAAGAGCAACCAACCTTACTGTTTCTACCAAAAGCTCGAACCTGATAGCCATGCTCGACTAATTCTTCAACGACATATTTACCCAAGAAACCTGTCGCTCCAGTTACTAAAACTGTTTTCATTTTTCTTTCTCCTTATCCGCTAGCAGACGATGGATTTCGCTCTCTAACATTTCCGTCGGATGATAAGACTGTGCTGCTTGGCGCAAAGTCTCTAATTCTGGCCAATTTTCTTTAGTTAACAGCTCCTCAAAGGCCTGCCCAATCTCCTTGCTATTATCTCTTTTAGCTGAGAAAGCAACACCGGCTTCAACCCCACGAACGGCATAATCAAATTGATCATAATCATGAGGTAATATCAAAGCTGGTTTACCATAAATAATGCACTGATAAAAGATACCTGCTCCACCATGATGAATGACATAGTCCATCAGAGGAATGTATTCCTTGTAAGGAAGATAAGAAACAAGGGACAGATTCTCCATCAGATTTTCACATTGGAAGGCCTCTCCACCTACACCACGAGTTACAAAAAAGTGACAATCAGGATGAGCTTTTGCAAGTTGCTTAGCTTGATAAATAAGATTTTCTTTTGCCCAAGCTAGTTGTGTCCCACAAGTCATCAAAACTTTCTTTCGCTCCATAAAAAGAGACAAATCTAAAGGATAATCCTCTCCTGCCTCAACTGAAGCACCAGAAGGACCAACCCACTTGTAGTGTTTTGGAAATCCCTTTTTTAATTCTACTTCTTTCATACCAATACCTAAGATAGAATAGGGAGAATAAATAGTTTCTTGGCCTTTCTGATTGTAAAGTTTAAAATGATAACGCCTTAAGCGGTCTCGTAATAAAAAAGTTACTATCCGCTTCCCCAAATGAGTTATTTTTCTTGCAAGAAACTGTTCTAAAACCTGCCAGCTATTCCGGGGAGTCTCCATTCCTCCAAAGAAACAAGGAGGTCCATCTGTCGTTTCAATCGCAAACTGGGTCGCCATAGTTGTTATCCACGGAATCCCCATCTGCTCAGCTACAAGGCCACCAGATAGTGTGATAAAGTCCACTATAACAATATCCGGACGATGATTTGTCCATTCTTGGATTAATTGGTCCGAAACTAGGTTTATCAAATCAAGACTAGCAGACAACTGCCGATAGGCTGAAAAAATTCCTAATTGCTCAGAGTTATTGGCTGCACTTTCAAACTCTTCAATATGATCTTCAAGTATGGTAACTACATTAAAACCTGCAGCCTCTGCAACAGCTTTTTTCTGGGGACCTGTAAATAAACGTATCTCATACTGAGGATTGTCTAATAGAGGTAGTAATAAATTCATAGTTGGATACAAATGTCCACTTAAAGGAACAATCACAACATCGATTTTGATTTTCTTCATAATCCTAGCATATCAAATTTTCCAAAAAAGAACTATCACGAGGATAGTTCTTCTTAAATATTATTGGTTTTAAATTATAGGAATAGTGTTTGATTTCCTAATACATTATTTGAATATTCGGGAGGAATTCGTAATGTAAGAATCTTAAATTTACTATCCCTAAAAAATTCTAAAGTAGCTTTGCTTAGAATAATTCCTTATAGAAAGCAATGGTTTCTTCCAAAGTTGGCATGAATGGATTACCTGGTGCACAAGCATCAATCAAGGCATTCTTAGAAAGGTATTCAAAGTCAAAGTCTTTTTCTTCGATACCAAGTTCTGTCAATTTCTTAGGAATACCGACAGTTTCAGAAAGTTTTTCAATTTCAGAAATAGCATAAGCCGCACATTCCTCATCTGATTTTCCTTCGATTTGCATACCCAAGGCCTTAGCAACATTACGGAAGGCTACAGGTACACGTTTGGCATTTTCACGCTCAACGACTGGCAAAAGCATAGCACAGCAAACGCCATGAGGCAAGTTATAGACAGCACCCAATTGGTGAGCCATTGAGTGAACATAGCCGAGTCCAGCATTGTTAAAGCTCATTCCTCCAAGGAAGATAGCATTAACCATACCTTCACGAGCTTCAATATCGTGTCCGTTTTCTACTGCACGTGGAAGATATTCTTTGATCAGCTCGATAGCTCCGATAGAGAGTTTCTTAGTCACATCATAAGCACCTGGTGTTACCAAAGCTTCAACAGCGTGAGTAAGAGCATCCATACCCGTAGCAGCAGTCAAAGCTTGAGGTTTTGAAACCATCAATTCAGGGTCATTAACAGAGATAAGAGCAAGACTGTTCTTATCAACCATTACCATTTTAACCTTACGTTCTTCATCAGTGATAACGTAGTTGATAGTAATTTCTGCTGATGTACCTGCAGTAGTATTGATAGCTACAACAGGAAGGCCTTTTTGAGCAGACTTATGCAAACCTTCATAATCCTGTGGCTTACCGCCATTAGTAGCGATTACAGAAATACAGCTAGCTGCATCCTGTGGAGAGCCACCACCGACAGAGATGATAAAGTCACAGTTATGCTCTTTCAAAGCAGCGACCCCATCCATGACATTTTTACAAGTAGGGTTAGGTTCAACATCACTAAAAATAACATAAGCAATTCCTTCATCATCTAAAGGTTTTAAAATTTTTGGCAAGATATCACTTGATTCGATATACTTATCCGTCACCAAAAGAGCTTTAGTATAACCCAACTCCTTAACATAAGGACCAACTTCATTTACCACACCTTTACCAATAAGGTTGACTGCTGGAACGTAAAATGTTGCCATATTTTTTCCTCCTTGCGTTTTTCACGCTTCATATTTAGGTTAATTATATAATATATTTCCTATATTTTCAAATATTTGTGATTTTTTTAACAAATAAGTCGCAAAGGAAGGGAGTGGGAAGCCCCACATCCTCCTTATTTTTTTACAAAACGCCTTTTTCAGGATAATATTTCCATAAAGAGCACTTTCTCCAGTTTGAATCACTAAATAAGCTTTCTCTGCCTGATCGTAAAATTCAAAACGTTCAAACTCTTTGATAGATGCACCTGTATGATACTTGCCTAGTAAGGTTTTATATTCATCCTAAATATCTGGAATCGTTGGATCTCCTGATACAACCTGCATAAGGCCTGCTTGATAGTCACTGTATGTATCGAGAGGTAGTAGTTGCAAAATAGCATCCAAAATCACAGGAACTCCATGACCATCACAACGAACAACGCGTTGTCCGATCATGTGAGCTGGGAAATTTGCATCAGCTATCACTAGCTCATCTCCATGTTCCATCTCCATTAGATACTTAACTAGCTCTGGGATAATAATTTTAGGAATATTCTTTAACATTTACTCCCCCTTCTCTACTAATGACTTGAAAAACTGTTGACTAGTTTCGACGTTATCCAAATCTTCTACTGCATAACTTTTCAGTAATTCTGATTGTCGAATGAGGTTTTGTGCTTCCTCTCTTGATTGAACAATTCCCAAAGTCAACAATTGAGACAAAACATTTATGCGAGATTCTTTGGTAAGACTATAATTAAAACTAAAGTATATAATTCCTTTCATACTAAAACGAGTATTTAACAAGATACATATTTTTTCCTTATATAAAAATCACCGATTCAACCCATTATGATTGAATCGGTGATATATTTTATTTCTTACTAAAATTTTATGTTCCTAATACAGTTAAGGACTATTCCAGGGTTAATAATACGACAAAAATAGAGTCCATAATTCAAAAAGTTGTTTTATCCCTTGCTAAAATATCAAAAATGAGAGGCCCCGATGGACTCCTTTCAAATTGAAATTCATTCATCATTCTACAGCAGTTGACACAGTGAAAAAAAGATTCATAACAAGTAAAAAAAGAACAACTAGTGTTCTTACTCATGTAACATTTATCGGGAAGACAGGATTCGAACCTGCGACACCTTGGTCCCAAACCAAGTACTCTACCAAGCTGAGCTACTTCCCGAGTTAAATAGAAAAATGCACCCTAGAGGAGTCGAACCTCTAACCGCCTGATTCGTAGTCAGGTACTCTATCCAGTTGAGCTAAGGGTGCTCTTTATATGCCGAGGACCGGGATCGAACCGGTACGATCGTTACCAATCGCAGGATTTTAAGTCCTGTGCGTCTGCCAGTTCCGCCACCCCGGCCTCTCTAAGCGAACGACGGGATTCGAACCCGCGACCCCCACCTTGGCAAGGTGGTGTTCTACCACTGAACTACGTTCGCATCGACCTCTTGGTTATATTAAAAAATGCCGGCTACATGACTTGAACACGCGACCCTCTGATTACAAATCAGATGCTCTACCAACTGAGCTAAGCCGGCTTATTTCTATTATGCGGGTTAAGGGACTTGAACCCCCACGCCGTTAAGCGCCAGATCCTAAATCTGGTGCGTCTGCCAATTCCGCCAAACCCGCAATGATGACCCGTACTGGGCTCGAACCAGTGACCCATTGATTAAAAGTCAATTGCTCTACCAACTGAGCTAACGAGTCTAAAATAACTTTCGTTATCTTAAACGGTCCCGACGGGAATCGAACCCGCGATCTTCGCCGTGACAGGGCGACGTGATAACCGCTACACTACGGGACCTATGGGAGTTAACGGGATCGAACCGCTGACCCTCTGCTTGTAAGGCAGATGCTCTCCCAGCTGAGCTAAACTCCCTTTAGCTAAGCGACTTCCTTATCTCACAGGGGGCAACCCCCAACTACTTCCGGCGTTCTAGGGCTTAACTTCTGTGTTCGGCATGGGTACAGGTGTATCTCCTAGGCTATCGTCACTTAACTTTGAGTAATACCTACTCAAAATTGAATATCTATCAAATTTCAAGAAAACCTTCGCTTTCGTATTCTCAGTTACTTTGGATAAGTCCTCGAGCTATTAGTATTAGTCCGCTACATGTGTCGCCACACTTCCACTTCTAACCTATCTACCTGATCATCTCTCAGGGCTCTTACTGATATAAAATCATGGGAAATCTCATCTTGAGGTGGGTTTCACACTTAGATGCTTTCAGCGTTTATCCCTTCCCTACATAGCTACCCAGCGATGCCTTTGGCAAGACAACTGGTACACCAGCGGTAAGTCCACTCTGGTCCTCTCGTACTAGGAGCAGATCCTCTCAAATTTCCTACGCCCGCGACGGATAGGGACCGAACTGTCTCACGACGTTCTGAACCCAGCTCGCGTGCCGCTTTAATGGGCGAACAGCCCAACCCTTGGGACCGACTACAGCCCCAGGATGCGACGAGCCGACATCGAGGTGCCAAACCTCCCCGTCGATGTGAACTCTTGGGGGAGATAAGCCTGTTATCCCCAGGGTAGCTTTTATCCGTTGAGCGATGGCCCTTCCATACGGAACCACCGGATCACTAAGCCCGACTTTCGTCCCTGCTCGAGTTGTAGCTCTCGCAGTCAAGCTCCCTTATACCTTTACACTCTGCGAATGATTTCCAACCATTCTGAGGGAACCTTTGGGCGCCTCCGTTACCTTTTAGGAGGCGACCGCCCCAGTCAAACTGCCCGTCAGACACTGTCTCCGATAGGGATCACCTATCTGGGTTAGAGTGGCCATAACACAAGGGTAGTATCCCAACAGCGTCTCCTTCGAAACTGGCGTCCCGATCTCTTAGACTCCTACCTATCCTGTACATGTGGTACAGACACTCAATATCAAACTGCAGTAAAGCTCCATGGGGTCTTTCCGTCCTGTCGCGGGTAACCTGCATCTTCACAGGTACTAAAATTTCACCGAGTCTCTCGTTGAGACAGTGCCCAAATCATTACGCCTTTCGTGCGGGTCGGAACTTACCCGACAAGGAATTTCGCTACCTTAGGACCGTTATAGTTACGGCCGCCGTTTACTGGGGCTTCAATTCATACCTTCGCGTTACCGCTAAGCACTCCTCTTAACCTTCCAGCACCGGGCAGGCGTCACCCCCTATACATCATCTTACGATTTAGCAGAGAGCTGTGTTTTTGATAAACAGTTGCTTGGGCCTATTCACTGCGGCTGACTTAAAGTCAGCACCCCTTCTCCCGAAGTTACGGGGTCATTTTGCCGAGTTCCTTAACGAGAGTTCTCTCGCTCACCTGAGGCTACTCGCCTCGACTACCTGTGTCGGTTTGCGGTACGGGTAGAGTATGTTTAAACGCTAGAAGCTTTTCTTGGCAGTGTGACGTCACTAACTTCGCTACTAAACTTCGCTCCCCATCACAGCTCAATGTTATAGAACTAAGCATTTAACTCAATTCACACCTCACTGCTTAGACAGACACTTCCAATCGTCTGCTTTAGTTAGCCTACTGCGTCCCTCCATCACTACATACTCTAGTACAGGAATCTCAACCTGTTGTCCATCGGATACACCTTTCGGTCTCTCCTTAGGTCCCGACTAACCCAGGGCGGACGAGCCTTCCCCTGGAAACCTTAGTCTTACGGTGGACAGGATTCTCACCTGTCTTTCGCTACTCATACCGGCATTCTCACTTCTATGCGTTCCAGCACTCCTCACGGTACACCTTCTTCACACATAGAACGCTCTCCTACCATACCTATAAAGGTATCCACAGCTTCGGTAAATTGTTTTAGCCCCGGTACATTTTCGGCGCAGGGTCACTCGACTAGTGAGCTATTACGCACTCTTTGAATGAATAGCTGCTTCTAAGCTAACATCCTAGTTGTCTGTGCAACCCCACATCCTTTTCCACTTAACAATTATTTTGGGACCTTAGCTGGTGGTCTGGGCTGTTTCCCTTTCGACTACGGATCTTAGCACTCGCAGTCTGACTGCCGACCATAATTCATTGGCATTCGGAGTTTATCTGAGATTGGTAATCCGGGATGGACCCCTCACCCAAACAGTGCTCTACCTCCAAGAATCTCTAATGTCGACGCTAGCCCTAAAGCTATTTCGGAGAGAACCAGCTATCTCCAAGTTCGTTTGGAATTTCTCCGCTACCCACAAGTCATCCAAGCACTTTTCAACGTGCCCTGGTTCGGTCCTCCAGTGCGTCTTACCGCACCTTCAACCTGCTCATGGGTAGGTCACATGGTTTCGGGTCTACGACATAATACTAAAGCGCCCTTTTCAGACTCGGTTTCCCTACGGCTCCGTCTCTTCAACTTAACCTCGCATCATATCGTAACTCGCCGGTTCATTCTACAAAAGGCACGCTCTCACCCATTAACGGGCTCGAACTTGTTGTAGGCACACGGTTTCAGGTTCTATTTCACTCCCCTCCCGGGGTGCTTTTCACCTTTCCCTCACGGTACTGGTTCACTATCGGTCACTAGGGAGTATTTAGGGTTGGGAGATGGTCCTCCCAGATTCCGACGGGATTTCACGTGTCCCGCCGTACTCAGGATACTGCTAGGTACAAAGACTATTTTAAATACGAGGCTATCACTCTCTTTGGCTGATTTTCCCAAACCATTCTTCTATAGTCTTTGAGTCCACATTGCAGTCCTACAACCCCGAAGAGTAAACTCTTCGGTTTGCCCTCCTGCCGTTTCGCTCGCCGCTACTAAGGCAATCGCTTTTGCTTTCTCTTCCTGCAGCTACTTAGATGTTTCAGTTCACTGCGTCTTCCTCCTCATATCCTTAACAGATATGGGTAACAGGTAGTACCTGTTGGGTTCCCCCATTCGGAAATCCCTGGATCATCGCTTACTTACAGCTACCCAAGGCATATCGTCGTTTGTCACGTCCTTCTTCGGCTCCTAGTGCCAAGGCATCCACCGTGCGCCCTTATTAACTTAACCTTATTTTCTGACCTTTCAGTCATAAACTCTTATTAATACTACAGCGTTTTCGGTTTATTTTCTTGTTACTATTTGATATAGATATTCAATTTTCAATGTGCATTACTTGGTGATCTCTCACCAATGGAGCCTAGCGGGATCGAACCGCTGACCTCCTGCGTGCAAAGCAGGCGCTCTCCCAGCTGAGCTAAGGCCCCACAAGACCTCTCAAGACTAAACAAGACCAATGTGCTTTCCTTATCCTTAGAAAGGAGGTGATCCAGCCGCACCTTCCGATACGGCTACCTTGTTACGACTTCACCCCAATCATCTATCCCACCTTAGGCGGCTGGCTCCTAAAAGGTTACCTCACCGACTTCGGGTGTTACAAACTCTCGTGGTGTGACGGGCGGTGTGTACAAGGCCCGGGAACGTATTCACCGCGGCGTGCTGATCCGCGATTACTAGCGATTCCGACTTCATGTAGGCGAGTTGCAGCCTACAATCCGAACTGAGACTGGCTTTAAGAGATTAGCTTGCCGTCACCGACTTGCGACTCGTTGTACCAGCCATTGTAGCACGTGTGTAGCCCAGGTCATAAGGGGCATGATGATTTGACGTCATCCCCACCTTCCTCCGGTTTATTACCGGCAGTCTCGCTAGAGTGCCCAACTAAATGATGGCAACTAACAATAGGGGTTGCGCTCGTTGCGGGACTTAACCCAACATCTCACGACACGAGCTGACGACAACCATGCACCACCTGTCACCTCTGTCCCGAAGGAAAACTCTATCTCTAGAGCGGTCAGAGGGATGTCAAGACCTGGTAAGGTTCTTCGCGTTGCTTCGAATTAAACCACATGCTCCACCGCTTGTGCGGGCCCCCGTCAATTCCTTTGAGTTTCAACCTTGCGGTCGTACTCCCCAGGCGGAGTGCTTAATGCGTTAGCTACGGCACTAAACCCCGGAAAGGGTCTAACACCTAGCACTCATCGTTTACGGCGTGGACTACCAGGGTATCTAATCCTGTTTGCTCCCCACGCTTTCGAGCCTCAGCGTCAGTTACAAGCCAGAGAGCCGCTTTCGCCACCGGTGTTCCTCCATATATCTACGCATTTCACCGCTACACATGGAATTCCACTCTCCCCTCTTGCACTCAAGTTAAACAGTTTCCAAAGCGTACTATGGTTAAGCCACAGCCTTTAACTTCAGACTTATCTAACCGCCTGCGCTCGCTTTACGCCCAATAAATCCGGACAACGCTCGGGACCTACGTATTACCGCGGCTGCTGGCACGTAGTTAGCCGTCCCTTTCTGGTAAGATACCGTCACAGTGTGAACTTTCCACTCTCACACTCGTTCTTCTCTTACAACAGAGCTTTACGATCCGAAAACCTTCTTCACTCACGCGGCGTTGCTCGGTCAGACTTCCGTCCATTGCCGAAGATTCCCTACTGCTGCCTCCCGTAGGAGTCTGGGCCGTGTCTCAGTCCCAGTGTGGCCGATCACCCTCTCAGGTCGGCTATGTATCGTCGCCTTGGTGAGCCGTTACCTCACCAACTAGCTAATACAACGCAGGTCCATCTGGTAGTGATGCAATTGCACCTTTTAAGCAGATATCATGCAATATCTACTGTTATGCGGTATTAGCTATCGTTTCCAATAGTTATCCCCCGCTACCAGGCAGGTTACCTACGCGTTACTCACCCGTTCGCAACTCATCCGGAGAAGCAAGCTCCTCCTTCAGCGTTCTACTTGCATGTATTAGGCACGCCGCCAGCGTTCGTCCTGAGCCAGGATCAAACTCTCATTAAAAGTTTGAGTTCTCACTCATTTCTGTCACTGACAGATTTATTGTTTTTTTCATTGTTCAGTACTACAACTTCAGTTGTAGTGCCCTGCACATTGGTTCGTCTTGTTCAGTTTTCAAAGGTCTTTGTCACTCACTTCTCTCAAGCGACAACTATATTAGTATATCACAGCCGCTTTCGCTTGTCAACACTTTTTTGAAACTTTTTTTAATTTTTTTCATCTAGTGTTTCATCTGTAACATACTATAGTCCGTACGGGATTCGAACCCGTGTTACCGCCGTGAAAAGGCGGTGTCTTAACCCCTTGACCAACGGACCAGAGTTGTTATTTTCAACTCTTACTATTATACCGACTTTTCTAACTTTGTCAACACCTTTTTTAACTTTTTTTTCAATTCTACTGAATTACTTCCTGTAACTCTTTCAGCATGGCTTTGCGTCCCTTGAAACGCTCATCTGCCCAGAGGCGTTCATAGGCTTCTTGCTTATCTTGTGGTAACTTTCTTCTATAACTATCCAACAATTCATGAAGGGCGTAGTAATCATCCAGCCACAATCCTCCTTCTGGTAGGCGATGGCTAATCTCGCCTACTTCTTCATAGGCCATACGGTCCAGGCGACGTTTTTGACTCTCTTGTTTTCTGACGCTATCTAGGATTCGATTGCGAAATTTTGTTTTGAAGTAGACGTAGAGCTTCTTTTCCTCTTCCACTAATTCTGGATGAGCCTCGAGGAGTTCATAGAGACAGATCAGTCCTTCTTGATCCCAATCCTCTTTTTCCCACAGGTGGAGATAATAATCTTTTCGGCATCTATGGACAATTCCTTTTACTTTCTCATAATACTTTTCAAGCATTTACTTTCCCCCTTTTCTCTGCTTGTAGTATAGCAGAGAAAGAGGGAAAGAAGGGCTTTGATTTCTGTCTTGTGTTTTTTCAAGTCCAAGGTGTATCAGGAAATATGCATACTGACAAGTGAGAATAAAAAAAGACAAAGATTCGAATCCTTGTCTTTTATCTTTTAAACGTTTTAGCGAAACAAATCTACAATGGTATCCCAGACAGTCTGAGCTTTTTCTTTAATTTTAGCATCCGAAAATGCTCTTCCTGCTTCATCGACCAGATTTTGCGCCCGTCCACGAATATCTGATAGTATATCATCAGACTGTGCACTAGTGTCACTTGTAGTTTGTTTAGGTGCGTTTTCTGGTGCAATGCCATTCATTTTATAAGCATTTTCAACTGTAAAAGTACTTCCTGGTGTATAAGGAAGAATTGTTTCTGCCATACTTCTAAAAATGTGAGCAGCTCCATTCGAAGTCGAACCTGCTAAATAGTGATTTTCATCAGTAGTAGGGAAACCAAGCCAGTGGCTAATGACTAGATCAGGTGTATATCCAATCACCCATTGATCACTCGTATATTCTGGATTGAAGGCAGCCTCTGTCGTTCCGGTTTTTCCAGCCATAACGTAATCATCTGGAGACGAACTTATCCCTGTACCATTTGTAAAGGTTCCGAGCATCATACTTGTCATTTTATCAGCTACCGATTTGTCAACTACTCGTTTTTGAGTGTTTTTATGAGTAGCAATCACTTGACCACTAGCATTTTCAATACGAGTGATAAAGTGAGCGTCTGGCATGAGTCCTTCATTTGCAAACACTGCGTAGGCTTGGGCCATCTGAAGAGGGTTCGTTTCTACGCCACCACCTAAAGCCACTCCAAGCACATGATCTACATCGCTCATGTTTAGACCAAACTTTTCACCCGCTTCAAAGGCTTTATCTATTCCAAGCTCTTTAACAGTAGCTACTGCAGGTAAATTTAAAGATTTTGCCAAAGCTTGATACATGGGTACTTCTCGTGACGTCTTGATTCCTGCGTAGTTGTCTACTTTATAATCACCATATTGCATGGTATGATTATCCAACTCCTTATTAAGAGACCAGCCTGCCTCAACCGCTGGTGTGTATACTATCAAGGGTTTAATAGTAGACCCTGGACTTCTTTTGGATTGGGTTGCATAGTTAAAATTTCTGAAACCTGCTTTATCATCCCCGGCCACTCGACCAACAACTCCTCGAACTCCACCTGTTTTTGGTTCTAATGCGACACTACCAGACTCTGCATGTGTTCCATCTTCAGCTGTCGGAAAGAGAGAAGTATTTTGGTAGATAACCTGCATATTTGCTTGGTAATTTTGATCTAGCTCCGTATAAATTCGATAACCGTTATTAACGATTTCTTCCTCTGTTAGATTATACTTTTCAATAGCTTCATTAACAACTGCATCAAAATAGGAAGGATAACGGTAGTCTGATATTTTCCCTTCATAACTATCTTTCAACTGAGAAGCCATATCAACACTTGCTGCTTCTGCTTCCTTATTTTTATCAAGATAGCCGGCAACCACCATATTTTGCAAGACAGTATCTCTTCGATTAGTTGAATGCTCAATAGAATTCAGAGGATTGTACAATTCTGGGCCTTTAAGCATACCTGCTAAAGTGGCGGCTTCATCAAGAGTTAATTCCGATGCCAAAACACCAAAGTACTTTTTACTAGCATCTTCAACACCCCAAACTCCATTACCGAAGTAGGCATTGTTCAAATACATGGTTAGAATTTCTTTTTTACTGTATTTTTTGGTTAATTCTAAAGCAAGAAAGAATTCTTTGGCCTTTCTCTGTACAGTTTGATCTTGTGAAAGATAAGCATTTTTCGCCAACTGTTGGGTAATTGTAGATCCACCACCCGAGCGACCAGCTGTTAGGATAGCTAGGAAAAAACGACCATAGTTAATGCCACTATTTTTATAGAAGCTTCTATCTTCTGTCGCAATAACAGCATTCTGCAAATCTTCACTAATTTCCGAGAGCTCAACGTAAGTTCCTTTTTGGCCTGACAAGGCACCAGCCTCATTCTCTTCTCTATCAAAAATCACCGTTCGTGTTTTCAAAGCATTCTGCAAGTCTGTAACATTTGTCGATTTAGCCAAGGCAAATAGATAAACCCCAACAAACAAGCTTGCACTTAGTCCAAGAATTAGAAAGATTTTGGTCAGATGATAGCGACGCCAAAATTTTCGAATAGGTCCGACTTGCCCAGCTTTCTTTCGCCCACCTCTTGACCTTCTTAAATTAGTCGAGGTATTTTCTTCATTATTAACTTCATCGATTTCTATTTCTGCCATTTCAGATTCTTCTTTTTTAAATAAAGAAAGAAACTTTTCAAATAATGTATCTAATTTCATGCGTTTATTTTATCATCTTCCCCTTAGGAAGACAAGAATTTAGCTAGTTTCCCTATCCAAATAATCTATTTTTTGTTACAATATCTGTATGAAATTTACCTTTGTTATCCCTGATTCTCTTCCTGAAATGACTGTCAAAGTCTTCTTGGAGGAGCAACTACTCATTCCGAGAAAAATACGGCATTTCTTGAGAATTAAAAAGCACATTCTCATCAATCAAGAAGAAGTCCACTGGCATCAAACTGTCAAATCCGGAGATGAATGTCAACTGATTTTCGATGAGGAGGATTATCCTACAAAAGAAATTGTTTGGGGAAATCCTAATCTTGTCCAAGAAGTCTACCAAGACCAACATTTGATCATCGTGAACAAACCCGAAGGTATGAAAACTCACGGGAATCAACCAGAAGAAATTGCACTTCTCAATCATGTCAGCGCCTATGTAGGCCAGACTTGCTATGTTGTCCATCGGCTAGATAAGGAAACGAGCGGTCTCATCCTCTTTGCTAAAAATCCATTTATACTGCCCATCCTCAATCGATTACTGGAGAAAAAAGAGATTTCCCGCGAGTACTGGGCTCTGGTTGAAGGAAAAGTAGGTTCTAAAGAGCTTATCTTCCGAGATAAAATAGGTCGCGATCGTCACGATCGTCGAAAACGTCTTGTTGATCCTAAAAACGGTCAGTATGCCGAAACCCATGTGACTCGATTAAAAGAGTTCAAAGATAGTACTTCATTGGTTCGTTGTCAGCTAAAAACCGGACGGACGCATCAAATTCGGGTCCATCTTTCCCACCACAATCACCCCATTCTCGGCGACCCCCTCTACAATCCAAATTCAAAAACAAGTAGACTCATGCTCCACGCCTATAAACTTTCCTTCACACATCCGCTTACTCTAGAGAAATTAAGCTTCACTGTCCTCTCAGATACTTTTGAAAAAGAATTAAAAAAGAATGGATGATTGCGTCATCTATTTTTCCATATAAGAAAAAGCAAGGCCTATTGACCTTGCTTTTATCAACTCAAGAATTATTTAGCGATTTTAGCGAAGTATTCAAGAGTACGTACAAGTTGTGCAGTGTATGACATTTCGTTGTCGTACCATGAAACAACTTTAACCAATTGTTTACCGTCAACGTCAAGAACTTTAGTTTGAGTTGCGTCAAACAATGATCCGTAAGACATACCTACGATATCTGAAGATACGATTGGATCTTCTGTGTAACCGTATGATTCGTTTGAAGCTGCTTTCATAGCTGCGTTCACTTCATCAACAGTAACGTTCTTTTCAAGAACAGCAACCAATTCAGTAACTGATCCAGTTGGAGTTGGAACGCGTTGTGCAGATCCGTCAAGTTTACCGTTCAATTCTGGGATTACAAGACCGATAGCTTTAGCAGCACCAGTTGAGTTAGGAACGATGTTTGCTGCACCAGCGCGAGCACGACGAAGGTCACCACCACGGTGTGGTCCGTCAAGGATCATTTGGTCACCAGTGTAAGCGTGGATAGTAGTCATCAATCCTTCTACAACACCAAAGTTGTCTTGAAGAGCTTTAGCCATTGGAGCCAAGCAGTTTGTAGTACATGAAGCACCTGAGATAACTGTTTCAGTACCATCAAGAACATCGTGGTTAGTGTTGAATACAACTGTTTTAACGTCGTTTCCACCAGGAGCAGTAATAACAACTTTCTTAGCTCCACCTGGGTGCAAGTGTTTTTCAGCAGCTGCTTTCTTAGCAAAGAAACCAGTAGCTTCAAGAACGATTTCTACACCGTCGTTAGCCCAGTCGATTTGCTCTGGATCACGTTCAGCAGAAACACGGATGAATTTACCGTTAACTTCAAATCCACCTTCTTTAACTTCCACAGTTCCGTCGAAACGACCTTGAGTTGTGTCATATTTCAACAAGTGTGCAAGCATAACTGGATCTGTAAGGTCGTTGATGCGAGTAACTTCAACACCTTCTACGTTTTGGATACGGCGGAAAGCAAGACGACCGATACGTCCGAAACCGTTAATACCAACTTTAACTACCATTAGTGATTTCCTCCTTATGAAAATCATGAAAATTTTATTGTGAAAAGAGTAACTTGAATCACTACAAATCACCTTTCAACATACCTATTATATAACTATTTGAGTTTAATTGCAAGCGCTGGCCTTGTTTTTCTGATAAGCTTTGGCAATATTTTCATTTCTTTACTTAGCCTTGCAGCCTACTCCAATTCTATGCATTTCTTAATAAAAACATATTCTCTAAGCATAAAAAAACCGAGGTTTACCCTCGGTTTTGGCTGATAATCAATTATTTACGGCGTCCTGGTCTTTCTTTGTAACCATAGTATGCATCTTCGATGATTTCTTGCATATGGTCAACCATTGGAAGACGTGGGTTTGCAGGTGAACATTGGTCTTCATAAGCAAGGAAGGCCAATTCACGTGAATGTTCTTTCCATTCTTTTTCGTCAACACCTTGTGCTTTGAAGTTCATTTCGATACCTACGCGCTCACCGAGTTCGTAAACAGCTTTTGCGAAAGATTCAACCCCTTCTTCTGGTGTAGAAGCTGGAAGTCCAAGCATACGAGCGATATCTTGATATTTCTCGTCTGCACGGTAGTAGTTGTACTTAGGCCATGTAGCTGTCTTAGCTGGGCGAGTACCATTGTAACGGATAACGTATGGAAGCAAGATTGCATTTGTACGTCCGTGAACTGTATGGAATTGCGCACCAATCTTGTGAGCCATTGAGTGAGAAATACCTAGGAAGGCATTCGCAAAGGCCATACCAGCGATTGTTGAAGCGTTATGCATTTTCTCACGTGAGTGGAAGTCTGCATTCTTAACTGAACTTTCAAGGTTTTCGAATACAAGTTTGATTGCTTGAAGCGCAAGTCCGTCAGTGTAGTCGCTAGCCATTTGTGATACGTATGCTTCAGTTGCGTGAGTCAATACGTCCATACCAGTATCAGCAGCTACAAATCCAGGAACTGTCAATACCAAAGCAGGGTCTACGATTGCCACAGTTGGTGTCAATGAATAGTCAGCGATTGGGTATTTACGGTTGTTTGCTTTATCAGAGATAACGGCAAATGGAGTTACTTCAGATCCTGTACCAGATGTAGTTGGGATAGCGATGAATTTAGTCTTCTTACCAAGCAATGGGAATTTGAAAGCACGTTTACGGATATCCATGAATTTTTGTACAAGGTCACGGAAGTCCACTTCTGGTTGCTCATAGAAGAGCCACATTACTTTAGCAGCATCCATTGGTGATCCACCACCAAGAGCGATGATTGTATCTGGTTTGAAGGCACGCATGATCTCAGTACCACGTTCAACTGTAGTGATATCTGGATCTGGTTCTACATCTGCAAAGATTTGGTAAACAACCTTATTGCGACGAAGGTCAAGCTGTTCGATGATACGATCAAGGAAGCCAAGCTCTACCATAGCGTGGTCAGTAACGATCATGACACGCTCAACGTCACGACATTTTTGAAGGTATTGAATTGAATCACGTTCAAAGTATGTTTTTGAAGGAAGTTTCATCCATTGCATGTTATTTCTCCGTCTTCCGACTTTTTTGATATTCAAGAGGTTAATGGCGCTAACGTTATCCCCAACTGAGTTACGTCCGTAAGAACCACATCCGAGTGTCAATGATGGCAAGAAGGCATTGTAAACGTCCCCGATACCACCGAAAGTAGAAGGTGAGTTACAGATAACACGAATAGCTTTAACAGCTTTACCAAATTCTTTAGTCAATTCTTCATCAGCAGTATGGATGGCAGCTGAGTGTCCAAGACCGTTAAATTCAACCATTTGACGAGCTTTAGCAATACCATCTTCACGGCTTTCAGATTTCAAAACTGCGATAACTGGTGACAATTTTTCACGAGTCAATGGCTCGTTTTCACCAACTTCTTTACATTCTGCAGCAAGAATGTTTGTTCCTTCTGGAACAGTAAATCCTGCTTGTTCTGCAATCCAAGTTGCTGGTTTACCAACGATGTCAGCGTTCAATTTTGCACCAGCACAGTTTTTGCTATTTGCTTTCACGCCGAAGCAGAACTCTTCAAGAAGAGCTTTTTCTTTTTTGTTTACAAAGTAAGTGTGATAAGATTTGAACTCTGCTACAAATTCATCGTAAATTTCTTTATCAATGATAACCGCTTGTTCAGATGCACAGACCATACCGTTGTCAAATGATTTAGACATTACGATATCGTGAGCAGCTTGGCGGATGTTAGCTGATTTTTCAACATAAGCTGGAACGTTACCGGCACCTACCCCAAGAGCTGGTTTACCACATGAGTATGCGGCTTTAACCATGGCATTCCCACCTGTTGCAAGGATTGTTGCAATACCTTCGTGGTTCATCAATGCGCTAGTTGCTTCCATAGATGGTTCAGTAATCCACTGTACACAATTTTCAGGAGCACCTGCTTTAATCGCTGCATCACGCACGATTTGAGCAGCGTGAGCAGATGATTCTTGAGCTGATGGGTGGAATGCAAAGACAATAGGATTACGAGTCTTCAATGAAATCAACGCTTTAAAGATTGCTGTTGAAGTTGGGTTAGTTGTTGGAGTGATACCACAAACAACACCAACTGGTTCAGCGATAAGAGTCAATCCTGTTACATCGTCTTCTTCGATAACACCAACTGTTTTAGTGTGGCGCATGTTGTTTACTACGTGCTCACAAGCAAATAGGTTTTTAGTTGCTTTATCTTCAAATACTCCACGTCCTGTTTCTTCAAAGGCATGTAAAGCCAATTCTCCGTGAGCATCAAGTGCTGCAACTGAAGCTTTTGCTACGATATAATCGACTTGATCTTGGTCGAGTTTACGCATTTCTTCAAGGGCAACTAAAGCTTTTTGCACCAAACCATCGACATGCTTTTCAGCAGCGAGTTTCTTTTCTTCTGGTGTTACAGTTTTTTTATCAGCCATATTTTCCTCCATAGCTTTCAAGGATTGTAAGTCCTTTGTTAATTTTTTCACAAGTTTATTATAACTCTTTTTTTAAAATTTGTAAACAGTTTCATGAGCATTTCACAAACTTTTTTTGTTTGTTTGTGAAAATGATGTCAAACACCCTTTTGTAGATGCTTTTGAGGCACTAGTTTGTGAATGTTTTTAAAAAAGTTTTATTTTTCACAAACTTAATTGTAAAGAGGGGATGGAAATACCTTTCGTTTCCATGTAAGCGTTTTCTTATATTCTAAAAGAAGACCTCCTTCTAGGAGGAGGTTACTGTGCTTGTTGGAACAAACCTTGCTTAAAGTCTCCCTCATAAACTACTTCTTGTTCAGTAGTCAATTTTCCTTTTCCCTCAGCTTGGCCATTTACAAAATCACCCTCATATACCCAGCCTGCTTTGGCTTGGTAGGTGCCTTTACCATTGAAGGCTCCGTTACTGAATTCTCCAGTATAGCTATCACCGTTTGCAAAGGTAACAGTTCCCTGACCATTCATCTTACCACGAACTAGGCTTCCATCGTAAACAATGGTATCCCCATCCAGTTTGAGAACTCCTTGCTTGGGAAGATTTGTCAGAAATACTAAACCTGCGCAGACAACAATGACGATTACTGTCGCAATTTCTAGTCTAGAGCGTGTCAAATAGACACTGTATTTTTCATAGAGTTTCTTTATATTTTCCATTTTCACTCTCATTTTCTAAGCGACTTAACCAAGCTCGACAACCGGTTGAAATCCGATCGTAAGTTTCTTCAAAATCACCTGTATACCATGGGTCTGGAACGCTTTCAGATGCAAACGCTTGGACCTTATCTTGTTGATCTTGCGGGCACATCTGATATAAGTCAGCAAGGTTAGACTCATCCATACCAATGATATAGTCAAAATACTCAAAGTCATTTTTAGAAATTTGTTGGGAAGTTTTCGAAGTATCATAAGGAACGCCATGGCTTCGAAAGATTTCTTGTGTCCCTTTGTGGATCGAATTGCCATGTTCCCAGGAAGAAGTCGCTCGGCTTTGAACCTCATACTTATCGGTCAAGGATTTCATCACAAATTCCGCCATAGGACTGCGACAAATATTACCAAGACAGACAAAGGCAATTTTTTTCATTACTCTTCCTCTCACTTATAGAAAAACGGGAATGTGATCCACCCCGTTTTATTCTTCAATAGCACTGCTGTCTTCAATAACAGCTCCTTCAGGTGTCACAGCTTCTTTGACTGGCAAAACAGTTCGAATTGCTGCCAGTTCGAAGGTTAAGTATACGCCATCAACATCAAGAACAATTGTTCTATTTTCTGTGTCTACTTCATCGACTGTACCGTAGAGACCACCAATAGTGATTACTTCGTAGCCTTTTTGAAGCTTATTGAGGCTCTCCATACGTTTTTCCGCTTGTTTCTTTTGAGAACGTTGCATGAAGAACATCAAGCCCAACATCAAGACAAGCATAATTAAAAATGTTAAATTCCCACCCATTATTTTTACTCCTTTGTAATTAGATAAAACTACTATAACAAATTTTAAGTGTTTTTACAAGATTAGGCCATGCTTTTATATCAAGAAAGAGGCTAGGACAAAAATTCCCAACCTCGACTTTTTTAGCAATATGCCTCTATATTATTTCAAGTTGTTTACAAGTTCTACTAAGTTTTCAACTGTAAATCCATACTCTGCTAAAACTTTTGGTGCTGGCGCAGACGCTCCAAAGGTATCAATACCGAGAACCGCTCCATCAAGACCAACGTATTTATACCAGTTTTGAGTTGCTCCCATTTCAACTGCTACACGACGACGAACTGCATTTGGTAAAATCTCTTCTTTGTATGCTGCATCTTGTGCATCAAAGACATCTGTAGATGGCATGCTGACTACGCGAACTTTTCCACCTTGGCTTGCCAATTCTTTAGCGGCTGCAACAGCCAGATTAACCTCTGAACCAGTCGCAATCAAGATAGTGTCGAAGTCTGCTGCATTTTCATAAACGACATAAGCACCTTTCGCAACCTTGTCAAAGTCTGTTCCTTCCTCAACAGTCAAGTTTTGACGAGTCAAGACAAGAACAGTCGGTGTTTTCTCGCTCTTCACTGCTTGATACCAAGCTGCTTGTGTTTCACGTGCATCAGCAGGACGGAAAACATTAAGGTTTGGAATCGCACGAAGACCTGCCAAGTGCTCAATCGGTTCATGAGTTGGTCCATCTTCACCAACTGCGATTGAATCGTGAGTGAAGACATAAGTCACTGGAAGACCTTGTAAGGCTGACAAACGAACTGCTGCTTTAAGGTAGTCTGAGAATACGAAGAAAGTTCCACCATAAACTCGAAGTCCACCGTGAAGAGCCATTCCATTCAAGACAGTACCCATTGCAAATTCACGAACACCAAATTGGATGTTACGATTTAAGCGATTTGCATCATCTTGAAGTCCATCAGTTTTGATGTAAGTCATATTTGAATGAGCGAGGTCTGCTGATCCACCAAGGAAGGTTGGCAATTTAGCAGCCACTACATTCAAAGCATCCTGACTTGAGTTACGAGTTGCTTGAGAGAAGCCATTTTCTAAAGCTGGGAAGTCTTCTGGAGTCACCTCAACTGGATCGCGTCCTTCGATAATTGCTTCCACTTCTGCAGCCAGTTCTGGGTGAGCTTCTTTATAATCTGCGACTAGTTTTGTCCATGCTTCATAGGCTGATGCGCCACGGTCTGCAACATTTTCTTTGAAATCATCATAAACTTCTACTGGGATTTCAAACGGTTCATAGTTCCAACCAAGTGCCTGGCGAGTTGCTGCAGTTTCATCCGCTCCAAGAGGAGCACCGTGTACGGCATTAGTCCCTTGTTTATTTGGAGAACCATAACCAATAACAGTTTTCACTTCGATCAAAGATGGTTTTCCTGAAGCCTTAGCTTCTTCAATAGCAGCATGAATAGCTTCTAAGTCTGTTCCATCTTCTACCAAGGCTGTATGCCAACCATAAGCATTGTAACGATCGCGGACACTTTCTGTGAAAGAATCTTTTGTCTCACCATCCAAGTTGATATCATTTGAATCATAAAGAACAACCAACTTGTCAAGCTTTTGCAAGCCTGCATAAGAAGCAGCTTCACTTGAGACACCTTCCATCAAGTCACCATCTCCACAGATAACGTAAGTGTAGTGGTCAAAGATGTTATAACCTTCACGGTTGTACTTAGCTGCAAGGAAACGTTCTGCTTGTGCAAAACCTGTCGCAGTCGCAATCCCTTGTCCTAGAGGGCCTGTTGTTGCATCAACCCCTGCTGTATGACCAAATTCTGGGTGACCTGGAGTTTTAGAGCCCCATTGACGGAAGTTCTTTACCTCATCCATGCTCACATCTTCAAAACCAGAAAGGTGAAGAAGGGCATAAAGAAGCATTGATCCGTGACCAGCTGAAAGAATGAAACGGTCGCGGTTAATCCAGTTTGGTTGAGCTGGATTGATACGAAGTTCTTTAGTGAAAAGGCTGTATGCCATCGGTGCTGCACCCATTACCACCCCTGGGTGACCTGAGTTGGCTTTATTGATAGCGTCAATACCTAGAAAACGAATCGCATTAACAGATAGATTTGACATAGAATTTCCTTTCTCTTTGAGGTGATAGGTCTATCACATATTCTATTTGTACTATTATATGAAAATTATCCGTATCGTGCAACATACGGATAACCTCCAGAAAAAATTTTTATATTAAAGCAAGGCTTTGAATTGGATATTTGAGTCTTGTTCGAAGCAGTCATCAAAACCACGCGGGTGATGATATTCTATTAAGTGTTGGTCTTGAGGATAAGTGTATTTACCACCAACTTCCCAGATAAATGGATGGAAATCGTATTGCAAACGATCTTTTCTCATCTTCCAAAGTTCTAGGATTTCATTCGTAGAAGCCATGAAGTTAGACCAGATATCATAGTGAACTGGGATAATGACTTTAGCACGTAGATTTTCTGCCATGCGAAGTAGGTCGATAGAGGTCATTTTATCTTGGATACCTACTGGGTTTTCACCATAGTTATTCAAAGCAACATCAATTTTGAAGTCTTTGCCATGTTTCGCAAAGTAGTTTGAGAAGTGAGAATCAGCACCATGATAGATGGTTCCACCTGGTGTTTCAAAGACATAGTTAACAGCCTTTTGAGCCATTTCTTCATCTGTAACAGCTAAACCAGCAAGTTCGCCACCTGTCTCATCAGCACCGTTCACTGGTAGCGTTACCAAGCAAGTACGGTCAAATGATTCTACCGCATGAATCTTCATGTCTTTTAGTTCAATAGTATCACCTGGTTTGACAACGATGATGCGTTCTTTTGGAACACCCCATCCTTCCCAGATTCGTCCACAATGGTAAGGGCCGATAAACTTAACATGTTCTAACTTAGGATTATTGAGAATTGCTGCAGCTGTGTATGGGTCGATATGGTCACTATGGAAGTGTGAAACCAAGTAGTAGTCGAGTTCATTGATAGCAAATGGATCGATAACCATTGGCTGAACACGTAAGTTTGGTTGCAATTTACGAACACCTGCCATATTTGCCATTTGGTGTCCGCGAACCATATCTTTCACTTTTTTAGTTGATTTTCCACGGTTTGACCAAAGGTCCATGACAACGTTAGCACCACCTGGTGTTTTAATCCAAGTACCACAGTTGCCTAGCCACCACATGGCAAAGTTACCTTCAGGAACGACTTCTTCTTCGATTTCTTCGTTCAACCATGTTCCCCACTCTGGGAAAGTAGCTAAAATCCATGATTCTCTTGTAATTTCTTTTACGTTTGGCATTTGAAATCCTCCATATTTTGTTCAAGTATTTATTTCATACTTAGTATAACACCGACCGATATATTAAAAAAGACCAAGAAAAACACAGGCTTGTGTTCATCATTGGACTGTGATGTTTATGATTCATCTAAAAAAGCTTGGATGACTAATTCTTGGTTGATTAAAAGTTGAATTTCTTCTTGTAATTTTGCTGCAGCGTGTTTATCAGTTATATAGGTAGCAATAATAGTTGAGAGATTATCCTTAAAAGTGCGACCATCTTTTCGAAGGACCTTGTTTTTCATAAAGTCTGTTATGCGTAAAATATCTTCTGCCTCAAGTATAGGGTTTACCTTTAGCACTGGGAAGCGACTCTCAAGCTCATCGTTTGTTGTAATAAGTAAATCAACCTGAGTAATATCCTCCACGCTTTTGAACTGCTCAGTGGTAAAGACTGCCCCAATCTGTTCATTTGGAAGATAGAAGCGACATTGTTTAAGTAAGAGTTTAGAAACGCCCACTCCTTCATCACACACAATATAAATCTTCTTGGTATTGTTTTGAATCGATGGAGTATACTTTAAAAATCCTCCAACGTGAATGGTCAGATAGGCAATCTCATCATCCGTCAATCGAATCTGCCAGGCTTCTTCTAGCACTTCAGCACATTTTTTTGTAATTACGAAAAGCTCACTATACTTGGAACGAATCTGCCGAGTTAAAGGATTTTTTGAGAAGATCCCATAATTTTTTCTAAATAGTAGAGCCTTACAATGAATCACGAGATTCCTCAACAAGTCTTCTTTCTGTTCAATCTCCATTCTGGTTTGGGATTCAAAATACCAAATAAACTCTTCTAAAGCCATTCTCAAATGCTGAAAATCTTTACTTTCTGCATGGATGTCTCGATCTTTTCGATAGGATAACAAAAGAATGGCCAAGAGAGATGTATCTAATTCTGAAAACGAGATGCCAAATGTTTCAAACAAGCGTTCTCCTAGTTTCTTAGATACCTGGTATTCTATCCTCTTTCGAATCAATGAAAATTCTTGATCAATTTCTTGATGTTTATCTTGATTTCGAGTAACGGTATCACACCCTAGTAGAAGATAGGGAAGGACCTGTAACATAAAGGTGACTTCGTGATGGTTTATTTTTTTCCCCAAATCCTGCTCAACCAGTGGAACTTGTTTTTTGAGGAATTGATTGACTTCATCAGATAGAAGCTTCTCGTCTTCTAATCGCTCCTTGATTTTCTCCTCTAAAATAGCTACAAAAGCTGAGGTCTCCTCTATAAAGATATGATAGAGAAGGGATTGAAGATACTGGATTTTATTAAGAGGGTGTGCATTCAAGTAGTAACCGCGAGATTTACTAACTTGAAGCGTTACTTGATACTGCTCCAAGGTTAGTTGGTAACGAATGCTATTTAAGTCATTAAGGACTGTATTTCGAGAGACTTCTGTTAATTCCATGAGTTTTTCAAGCGTGATTCTCTCTTTGGAAATACCAATCAGAAGGAGCATCAGCTGCATCCGCTCATTGGCACTCATGATGTAATCATAAGAATCAACTTCGTCTAATAATTGACGACAAGCTTCTCTTTGTTCCTCGGTTAAGTGAATACCAATCCGAGGCAGACTGATGATATGCAAATTCTCATCATCCAAAGCATCATTGATTTTATCAATGTGATAGTAGATTTTTCTTCGAGATTGAGCTAGATCTTTTGAAATCGTCATAATCGTTTTGGACGTTTCTTGATCCATCAAATATTGAAGCAAGTCACAGCTCGCCTTATCTAAAACCATAATTCATACTCCTCTATTTGTCAATCGCTTCCAAAACAACTTTATAATGGTATCACATTCGTACAGACTTTGCAATTATGTGCTGTAAACTCTTAACAGTGGATACTTACAACTACAAAAGCGAGGCTTGGATCGTAAGGTCCTAGCCTCTTTTCAATTCAATTTCTTATTTCTTTTGACCGTAATAAGCATTTGGTCCATGTTTACGTTGGTAGTGCTTTTCTAGGATGTACTGGGGAGCAGGTTCAACTCTTGGATTGATTTGCTCTGTGAAACGATTCATCTTAGACACTTCCTCTAGTACAACAGAGTGATAGACAGCATTCTCTGGATTTTTGCCCCAGGTAAATGGACCGTGATTACGTACGACAATCCCTGGTACCTCAACAGGGTTTAGACCACGACGTTCAAACTCTTCTACGATAACTAGGCCAGTATCTTTTTCATAAGCTACTTCTACTTCATCCTTGGTCAAACTACGGGCGCAAGGAATTGAACCGTAGAAATAATCCGCATGGGTTGTTCCATAGAAAGGAATATCACGACCTGCCTGAGCCCAACCAACAGCTTCTGTCGAATGGGTATGGACCACACTACCAATCTCTGGCCAAGCCTTATATAACTGCACATGAGTTGGAAGGTCCGAAGATGGTCTTAAATCTCCTTCTAGAACCTTGCCATCTAGGTCAGTCACCACCATGTTTTCAGGTGTCAATTCGTCATAATCTACGCCTGATGGTTTGATAACAATGACACCGAGTTCGCGATTGACTTCCGATACATTGCCCCAGGTAAATTTAACAAGTCCATGTTTTGGCAATGATTGATTGGCATCACAGACTCGTTTACGCATAGCATTGATTACTTGATTCATCTTACATCAAACCTGCTTTCTTAATGAGTGGGTAGAGAAAGGCTTGGGCCTCTTGAATGGCTGCGCGTGTTTCTTCTACAGTTTCACAATTTTCAGACCACATTTCGATTAGGAAAGGACCATTATAATTGGTTTGCTTTAAAATATCTAAAACTTCTTCCCATTTGACACAACCTTGCCCAAAAGGTACATCTCGGAATTGGCCCTTTGAACTTTCTGTCACTGCATAAGTATCCTTGAGATGGAGAGCCGCGATGGCATGATGACCAAGATAAAATTCACTGTAGACATCATTATGCCATGCAGACACATTCCCAATATCTGGGTAAACAAAGAGGTAGGGAGAGTCAATCTCTTTTTCTACAGCCAAGTATTTTTCGATGCTATTGATGAAAGGATCATCCATAATTTCAATAGCAAGTACCACCTGAGCTTCTTCAGCCCAATCACAAGCTTTTCTCAAATTTTTGATAAAACGTTGGCGTGTCTGGGGTGACTTTTCCTCATAGTAAACGTCGTAACCAGCTAATTGAATCGTACGAACTCCCAAATCCTGAGCTAATTCGATACATTTTTTCATGAGTTCCAGAGATTTTTCCTCTAGAACTGGATCATTTGATCCCAATGGGTAACGACGATGACCTGAAAAACAGATAGAAGGAATACGAACTCCAGTTTCATAAATCGCTTTGACAACTTCCAAGCGCTCTTCCTTGCTCCAGTCAAGTCTTGCTAAACGCTCATCACGTTCATCAATAGACATCTCTACAAAATCAAAGCCTAACTCCTTAGCAAAATTTAAACGTTCTAGCCAAGTAAAGTGTGTCGGGGTTGCCTTTTCATAAATTCCAATTGGACGTGCCATGGTTTACCCCCAAATTCGTTTTATTTCATCCTTGAAGGCACGCGCTGCTCCTGCTGGACCCGCAGCCTCCGTAATTCCACGGCCTGCGATAAAGGTAAAAACATCAACGCCTTCAAAAAGTTTGAGAGTATCTACATCTAGACCACCTGTTACAGAAACACGGAAGCCCATGTCAATGAGTTTTTTAACCTTATTAAGGTCTTTTTCACCCCAAGTTTCACCAGCAAGAAGGGCATCACGAGATTGGTGATAGATAGCTTGTGAGATCCCAGCATCTAGCCAAAGCTGAGCTTGTTCAAAAGTCCAATCACCATAAAGTTCAATCTGGATTTCGCCTCGCTCTCCACGTTCAGCCTTGATAGCCTTTAGAGCTGCTTCCATAGTAGGGATGGTTGCACAACAGATACAAGTCATCCAATCTGCTCCACGAACGGCATTATTTTTGGCAACTGTTCCACCAGCATCGGCACATTTTGTGTCTGCCACAATAATCTTATCTGGGAAAAGACTTCGCAAGACTTCAACCAGCTCACTTCCAACTTGAAGCAAACAAACAGTTCCAGCTTCAATAATATCTACTTCATGACCAACAGAAACAGCTGCTTTAATCGCTCCTTGCAAGTCTGAATGGTCTAATGCAACTTGTAAATTAGGTATTCTTTTTGTCATCTCTTTATTCCTCTTTCTAACTTTCCAAATCCAATCCCTCGAGATAAGGGCTATCCTTAGATTCTTCAATCATGGCCAAGACATCTTCTTTAGTCTGGCAAGCCTGTAAACGTGCAATAGAATCTTCTAATTCAAATAAGGCAATGATTTGTGGAATGGCTACACTTGTGTGAATTTTTGAGCTTGTTGCAGCTAGTGCCAACAAAACAGAGACCTCTTTCCCATCTGAAAATACAACAGGATTTTGCAAGGTAATCAATGAAAAGGCATCTCTTTGCACTCCAGCTTCAGGTCTAGCATGGGGCATAGCCATACCTGGCATCAAGATATAGTAAGGACCATACTCTTCTGTCGATTCGATGATAGCATCGTAATACTCTGGCACAATCGCCCCACTTTCAATCAAGGGATCTACTGCTACCTTGACTGCTTCCTTCCAGTCTTTAGCTTCTAGACCTAGTCGGATTGAGTCATTTTCAATTAAAGCTTGTTTTAAATTCATATCTGCCTCCTTTATTTAAAGAGGGAGAAGGACAGAAACGATAACTCTCAGTTTCTGTCCAGCCCCCTCCAACCTTTTACTGTAGTGCTTGACTGAGTTTTTCAGTGATTTCTTTATCATCCATCAAGTTGTCAAGCCCGATTAACTTCCCATTAGTCCGACCTTCCAATTCTTGAATCAAATGAAGAGAAGCGATTACGATGTCATAGCCTGCTGCTAAACCTTTTGCTTCACCGACACTGCATGAATTGACTGTAAAGTCTGTTTGATTAAGCTTACGGAGGGCATTTTCAACCTTCATCTTGATAACCATAGATGAACCCATTCCATTTCCGCACGCTGCTAATACTTTAACCATTTTATTTCTCCTTTTCTAGACACTAAGCTTCTTCTTGAACTTCACCGTTGTAATATTTCTCTTTATCTTTTGCTTTGGCAAATTGAAGTTGAGGAATAACGAGCAAGAAGAGACATACAAGTACATAACCAACAATACCAAGGTATTTGAAGATATAGCCAAATCCAAGCCATGGGAATTCAAAGTCGATATTTCCATGGTAACCACCGTAAGATGCTAAGTCGAGAAGGGCTACACAGAGAGCTCCTAGAGCAACTTGTAGGACACCTGAAATGAAGGATAGGATAACGGCTGCTTTCCATCCACCACGCTTATCAGCATAGACTGCAATTGCTGCATTATCAAAGAACACTGGTACAAATCCTGTAATAATAAGAACAGGGTTTTTAAAGACGATGAGCAAGACAATTGTGATCAATTGACCAATCAAACCAAAGGCAAATCCTGACAAGACCGCGTTTGGAGAACCAAATCCATAAGAAGCTGCAACGTCAACCGCTGGGAATGAACCTGGCAACAATTTGTTTGAAATACCTTGGAAGGCATTTGTCAACTCAGATACGAACATGCGGACACCTTGCATCAAAACGAACAAGTAAACTGAGAAGGTGAAGGCTGTTTGGATAATATACATAAAGAAATCTTGTTTTGCAGGATTGAATAGAGTTCCTGAAGTGATGACTTCTTTATTAGACATAATGTCTGGACCCAAGATTAAAAGAATGGCTCCGAAGAATACGAGCATCAAGGTAGCAGATGCAACAACTGTATCGTGGAAGATAGAGAGGAATTTAGGCAATTTAAGATTGTCTAGACTTTCTTCCTTCTTACCAAAGCGTCCTGCCACTTTATCTACAAACCAGATTGCAAATTGTTGTTGGTGACCAATCGCAAATCCGCCACCACCAGTCAAGCGTTGAGTTGCCTCAACAGTCATATTTGAACTAACTGCCCAGTAAAGGCCACAGATGATACCGATAGCTGCTGTACCATAAGCATTGCGCAATTGTGGGACTAAGAATAGAACCATAAGAGATACAGTCGCAGCTTGTTGTACCATGATGTGACCAGTAATAAAGAGGGTTCTTACTTTCGTAATCTTGCGTAGAGCTACAAGCAAGATATTTACTCCAAAACCGATCAATAGAGCTGTAGTTGCAGTTCCAACGAAATCTGGAAACTCTGCTGCAATTTTGTTGTTTGCTGCAGCAAGTCCAAAGTAAGGGTCGATAACCGCCGCACCGATTTGGAATTTATAGTTAAGGGCTGCCAAGATTGGACGGAAGGTTGTAACCAAACCACCAGCACCCACGTTGAGCAACATATATCCTACTGTTGCTTTAACGAAACCTGAGAAAACGTCATGAGCAGGTTTTTTCAACAGTGCGTATCCTATTAGCACCAATAAACCTACGAAAAATGCGGGATTCTGCAAAATATTGCTAGAAAACCAATTTAGAACACTTGAAATGACTTCCATAATTGTTCTCCTTTTGAATTGTTTTTGTAAGTTTATTATATAATGTGAAAACGGAAACAAAAAGACCAAGAATTACACAGCGGACTGTTCACTCTTGGACTGTATGATTTATGATATTTTAATGATTATCTTATTTTCTTGTAGCTAGATAAAATGGAAGAATTTTGTCATAAGATTTCAGTAGAGCTTTTACGATTTCTTCTTCAGATGAATTTGCAGTCACTGGAACATCTACCTTCACTAAAACCTTTCGGACTTCCTGATGGAATAGTTTTTCTCTTAAAATTTGGCGATTTTCCTCAGTAACCTCCATCTTTTGACTTTCTCCATCTGAGTAGACTAGATAGTAAATCCCTTCTACCACTGGAACTTCTAGGACCTTGGCTTGTTTGTCTAATGTTCGCTCATCCTTCTTACGTTCGATAAAACTCACTTCAAGTGAAACTCCAAAATCAGAAGGGCTTCCATACAAACGAAGGGCCAACATAGGCTCCGTCACTTCCCCTTCACGCTGTAAATAAGCCCAGAAATGTGGTCGCAAACGTTGGGCTTGATTCATCCACTGACTCGATCTTTGCAGTATCCATTCTGGATGCCTTGCTTGAAAAGCTTTAGCCAGTTCTGTAAAAGCCTTTCTAGCTTCCTGTCCCTTACTCCTCAAATATAGCATTTTCTCAGCATCTTGTCCTGCCTTCTCTGGTTTTTGATACTGTAAGCCAGAGTATGCAAGGTAGTCTCTCATTGTATTCAACATAGGCTCAATCTCCCTTAGCTAGCAAAAAATCAGGGATACCCTGATTTTGCTTTGACTATTCTGTATCCACGACAACGTAACGATTTGGCTCATCACCTTCTGAATAACTAGTGACACCTTCCATACGTGAGATGATACGATGGATAATTTTACGTTCGCTACTAGACATTGGATCAGTCACCTGGCTTCGCCCCTCTTCTAGGACACGTGTAGCTAACTTCTGTGCATAGCTTTGCAAGACTTCTGCACGGTGCTCTACATAGTCATTAACATTGATAGTAATATAGAAGGTTCTTGAATAGCGGTTATAAAGATAATTTTGTGCTAAGAGCTGAAGAGATTTCAAGACCTTCCCGTGGTAACCGATAATACGACCTGGTTCATTAGTATCAATTTGCATATTGATAGAACGGCGATTTGAAGTGCTTGAGATTGCTCCCTCAACATCCATATCATCAATAATACCTTGAACATAGTTGGTCACTTCTTCAACAACCTGGTCAATATCGTAGGTCGGCTCAATCTTCAAGCCTAGGTTTTCTAAATCATCATTCTGCTCGACTTCTTCCTGCTCTTTAGATTCTTCTGGCAGTAAATCTTTTAGAATGGCAATATGACCAGTCTCCTCTAAAATTGTACTAGCTTCTTTCTCATTTTTAAGAATTTCGGCCTTAACTTCTTCAGAGATGCCTTGTCCTTCTTCCTCGATTTTTTTGATTGCTTCAACAACATGGCCTAAGTCTACTGTTGCTTCACTAACAGTCTTAACGGGTTCGTTCTTAGCATTAACTTCCTTTGGAACTCCCTTAACTGCTTGCTGATTTGCCTTCACAACAGTTGTCTCACTAATTGCTTCGATATCAACTTGCGCTGGTTTCTTCCCAAAAAGGCCAAAGAAACCTTTTTTCTCCCTTGAGACAACCTTGATATGCGCCTTCATTCTAGGAATCTCCAATTCCTTCAATCCCGTTTGGATCGCTTCCTCAACAGTTGAACCTGTAAATAATACCATTACAAGATTCCTCCTTACTTTTTCTTTTTCTGTGCTTTCTTGAGAGCTTTTCTCTTCTTGATTTCTAAATCCTTCTTAGCCTGTACTCCCGCCTCACGCTCTGCAATAATCTTAAATGGATTGTTGAGCAGATAGGTTTGGAGCACCTGATAAGCATTGGATACCGCCCAGTATAAGGCAACCCCACTTGGTGAATACATGGCAAAGAAGAAAATCATGACTGGCATTGCATACATCATTCCTGTCATAGCACCATTTTTCTCAACCATGGCCTTATTGGATAACCAGGTGCTAAGGAAAGTAAAGATAGCTGCCAGAATAGGCAAAACAAAAGTCGTATCAACATCACCAAGGTTAATCCATAAGAAATGACCCGTTTTTAGAAATTCTACCCTACTCAAAGCTTGGAACAAGGCCAACAAGACTGGCATTTGGATTAAGATTGGCCAAAGAGAAGCTGATTGCTTCACACCATGTTGCTTGAACAACTGACGCATTTCTTGATCCAGCTTGGTACGGCTCTCCATATCCCGTCCCGGATAACGTTCTCGCAACTCCTTAACCAGTGGTTGTACTTCTTGCATCTTTCTAGATGCCACCATCTGTATCTGAAAGACTGGTAAAAGAATGGTTCTGATTAAAAGGGTAAATAAAATAATCCCCAGACCAATACTTGTATCAAATGATAAAAAGCGAATAGTTTCAGCAAAAAAATAAACAAATTTACTCCAAAAACCTGTTGATTCAGCTGTAATCTCACTCGTCGTACCACTAGCCGTGCAGGCGCTCATCACAAATAAAGCAAACACCATTAAGCTAGTCAACTGTAATTTCTTTTTCACTCCCATTTCCTTCCTGGTAAATCTTTGATAACTTTAATACGTGAAGTAGATTTTTTCCCATTTCCGCGTAGTCCAAGATTTCAACACCTTTTCGAGCAATCACAACAAAATCTACGTTTTCAACCAGCTGATTTTTATGTTCAATCAGAATATGTCGAATTCTTCTTTTGATCTGATTTCTCATGACAGCGTTTCCCAATTTTTTGCTGACAGACAGACCAACTCGAAAATGCTGCTCATTATTTTCTAATCGATAAATAACAAATTTACGATTAGCAAAACTCTCCCCTTTTTTAAATATTGCACTAAAATCTTTCTCTTTTTTTACACGAAAGCGTTTTTTCAAAATTCAACTCCATCTATTAAAACTACTACTATTATACCATAATTTTTCAAAAAGCCAATCATAGCAAGGTTTTAGCCCATTTTACAGAATGAAAAAACTAGTTTTATCCTTTAAATCATATTATTTTTTGACAAATTTACAAATTTGAACATGCTACTTTCTCTTGAGATAAAACAAAAGTCACCCTTTGGAGTGACTTTTGTAGGAGATTATTATGAAAAAGTTAGGATTTTAATTAAATAAAGTTAGGAGGTCTTTATTTAATAATAGTAGTATACAGGTCTATCCTTAAACCCAACTTAAACAGATTCAATTTCTTTTTAATTTTTAAAACTATGGATTGGAGCTGGGATTTGTCCTCCACGTGCAATGAAATCAACAGACGATGCACCGTTGACTTTCATGACTGGAGCTGTTCCTAAAAGGCCACCAAACTCAATCATGTCGCCTTCTTTTCCTTTTGGAATAATACGTACAGCAGTTGTTTTCATGTTGATGACTCCGATAGCAGCTTCATCCGCAATCATTGCCGCAATCGTTTCTGCAGGTGTATCCTCAGGAATGGCAATCATATCCAAACCAACTGAACAGATAGCTGTCATAGCTTCTAATTTTTCCAAATTAAGGGATCCGTTTTGCACTGCAGCAATCATCCCCTCGTCTTCAGAAACTGGAATAAAAGCACCTGACAAACCACCAACTTGGTTGCAAGCCATAACTCCACCTTTTTTAACTTGGTCGTTCAAGAGAGCCAAGGCAGCAGTCGTTCCATGAGTCCCAACTGTCTCTAACCCCATTTCTTCAAGAACACGAGCTACAGAATCACCCACTGCTGGAGTTGGAGCTAAACTCAAATCGACAATCCCAAAATCAACTCCGAGGCGCTCACTAGCCATTTGACCAACCAATTGACCAATACGAGTAATCTTGAAAGCTGTTTTTTTAACAGTTTCAGCAACAACATCAAAGCTCTGACCTCGAACTTTTTCCAAGGCACGTTTGACAACACCCGGTCCTGAAACACCTACATTGATGATGACATCTGCTTCACCTACACCATGAAAAGCGCCTGCCATAAAAGGATTGTCCTCTACCGCGTTGGCAAATACAACCAATTTAGCCGCACCCATATCAGATAAAGAAGCTGTTTCCTTGATAATGCGTCCCATATCCGCTACTGCAGTCATATTGATGCCCGATTTGGTAGAACCGATATTTACTGATGAACAAACCTTATCTGTTTCTGCTAAGGCACGAGGAATAGAGTTGATGAGGATTTCATCACCTTTTTGATAACCCTTTTGTACCAAGGCTGAAAAACCACCAATGAAGTCAACACCAATTTCTTTCGCAGCTTTATCCAGTGCTTTAGCTAAGACTACATAATCCGTCGCATAGGTAGCAGCACCAATCAAGGAAATTGGAGTAACTGATACCCGTTTATTTACGATGGGAATTCCCAGCTCAGCCGCAATTTCATCCCCAACAGCCACTAAATTAGCTGCTTTTGTAGTAATCTTTTCATATATTTTATCCGCAGCACGATTGATATCTGGATCGATACAGTCCAAAAGGGAAATCCCCATGGTAATGGTTCTAATGTCAAAGTTTTGCTCCTCAATCATAGCGATTGTTTCGGTAACTTGTCTAATATCCATAAATACCTCCTAGATATTGTACATAGCATCAAAAATAGCCGCACTTTGAATATTGATTTTGACATTCAAAGTCTGACCAAAAACCTCAAATTCGTTTCTAAGATGAGTAAAATCTTGTTTTTCATCACTAGATACCACAGCCATCATTGTAAAGAATTCATCCAGGACTGTTTGTGAGATATCATCAATATTTAAGCCTAATTCAGCAATTTTTGTCGCAACACCTGCAACAATTCCAGATTTATCTTTACCAACAACAGTAATAATAGCTTTCATGATTAAACTCCGTTTCTAACACAGAACGATATCCATTTCGGCCAAAAACAAAATAAAAAAGAGGGATAGAGTAACTAAATCACTTAATAGTGAACAATTATCCAAGTTGAAACCCTAAAAAAATCTCTTAGTTGATCTTGTACCAGGCTAGTATTTTTTACCAAGTCGCTAGTTTAGAACTTGAAACTGATAGTATATTAGCTCATAACCTTTTTATAGAATATTTTTGAAAAAATGAACATTGTTGATTTTCGTTTTAAATAGTATAGCATATTTCTTAATAAAATACTCAAAAACGCCTGCTTACGAAATTGTTCTTTAGTAAAAAACAATTTCGTAAACAAGCGTCTACCTTATCATCTTATGATGAGTGTTCCCGCTAGGACATAAGTCCTAGCGGTAGACCAGAGCTAGACTAAGAGCACAAGACTCCATCATCATAACACTCAACAAAATTGATGATTTTATACTAATTCGATGATTGCCATTGGCGCTGCATCACCACGACGTGGTTCAGTTTTAAGGATACGAGTGTATCCACCGTTACGCTCAGCATAACGAGGTGCGATTTCTGAGAACAATTTTTGAAGTGCTGTAGTAGAAGTGTACTTATCAGTTGCTTCATCATAGTTTTCAGATGCGATTTCATTACGTACGAAAGCAGCTGCTTGACGACGTGCATGCAAATCACCACGTTTACCTAGAGTAATCATTTTTTCAACAGTTTTACGGATTTCTTTAGCACGAGCTTCAGTTGTCACGATTGATTCGTTGATCAAAAGGTCAGTTGTCAAATCGCGAAGCATTGCTTTACGTTGTGAGCTAGTGCGTCCTAGTTTACGGTAAGCCATTTATTCCTCCTTTATTTATCTTTTAATCCAAGACCCAAATCAATGAGTTTGACTTTCACTTCTTCCAAACTCTTGCGTCCAAGATTTCTTACTTTCATCATCTCTGCTTCAGATTTTTCTGTCAAATCATGCACAGTGTTGATACCGGCACGTTTCAAACAGTTGTATGAACGCACAGACAAGTCAAGTTCCTCAATCGTACGTTCCAAGATACGGTCGTCCGATTCAGTATCAGCTTCTTTCATCACTTCTGCTGACTTAGCAATCTCTGTAAGATTTGTAAACAAATCAAGGTGCTCTGTCAAGATACGTGCTGAAAGCCCTAAAGCATCTTCTGGAATAATTGTTCCATTAGTCAAGATTTCAAGGGTTAATTTGTCGAAACCATCATTGCTACCTACACGAGCAGGTTCAACTTGATAGTTGACTTTTGTAACTGGTGTATAAATAGAATCTACAGCAAGTGTTCCAACTGGTGCATTATCTTTTTTATTTTCATCAGCAGGTACATATCCACGACCACTGTTAACAGTCATTGTCGCTTTTAGAGAAGAACCTTCACCGATTGTAAAGAGATAATGATCTGGATTTACAATTTCAATGTCGCTATCTGTCAAGATATCTCCAGCTGTAATTTCAGCAGGACCTTGCACATCTAGTTCAATGATCTTTTCGTCTTTAACGTAAGATTTTACTGCAATACCTTTGATGTTCAGAATGATTTGCATCACGTCTTCGCGAACACCCGGAACTGTATCAAATTCATGCAATACACCTTCGATATTGATAGATGTTACAGCAGCCCCTGGAAGAGAAGCTAGAAGTACACGACGAAGAGAGTTACCAAGTGTTGTACCGTAACCACGTTCAAGCGGTTCGATTACAAACTTGCCATAATCTTTATTTTCATCAATTTTTGTTATATTTGGTTTTTCAAACTCGATCATTTAGTTACTCCCTCTTAAACGAAAAGCAGTGTAAGGTTATGATTATACACGGCGACGTTTTGGAGGACGAGCACCATTGTGTGGCACTGGAGTCACATCACGAATTGCTGTTACTTCAAGACCAGCGGCAGCAAGAGCACGAATAGCTGACTCACGACCAGAACCTGGACCTTTAACAGTAACTTCAACTGACTTAAGACCGTGTTCTTGTGCAGATTTAGCAGCAGCTTCAGAAGCCATTTGAGCAGCAAATGGTGTAGATTTACGAGAACCTTTGAAACCAAGAGCACCAGCTGATGACCAAGCAATTGCATTACCATGCACATCAGTAATCATAACAATAGTGTTATTAAATGTAGCGTGAATATGAGCAATACCAGATTCGATATTCTTTTTCACACGACGTTTACGTGTTGGTTTAGCCAAGACTTTTACCTCCTATATTATTTTTTCTTACCAGCAATCGCAACAGCTTTACCTTTACGAGTGCGAGCGTTGTTTTTAGTGTTTTGTCCACGGACAGGAAGTCCACGACGGTGACGGATACCACGGTATGAACCGATTTCCATCAAACGTTTGATGTTCAAGTTAACTTCACGACGAAGGTCACCTTCAACTTTAATTGCATCCACTTCACGACGGATAGCATCTTCTTGATCTGGTGTAAGATCGCGAACACGTACATCTTCTGAAATTCCAGCAGCTGCTAAGATTTTCTTAGATGTTGGAAGTCCGATACCGTACACATAAGTCAATGAAATTACTACGCGTTTGTCATTTGGAATGTCAACTCCAGCAATACGAGCCATGTTTTCTCCTTTCTATCTTATCCTTGACGTTGTTTGTGTTTTGGATTTGCTGGGCAAATTACCATAACACGACCATTACGACGAATTACTTTACAGTATTCGCAAATTGGTTTGACCGATGGTCTTACTTTCATTTCTTATCCCTCCAAGTTTTTCGATTATTTAAAGCGGTAAGTGATACGTCCACGTGTCAAGTCATATGGACTCATTTCGACAGTAACACGATCTCCCGCTAAAATACGAATATAGTTTTTACGAATTTTACCAGAAACTGTTGCTAAAATCTGATGTCCATTTTCAAGTTCAACCGTAAACATTGCATTCGGCATAGTATCAACTACTTTACCTTCAACTTCAATCACATCGTCTTTTGCCACGCAAAAGTACCTCCATAAATTTCGATTTGATGCCTCTAGACACAGAGACAACAATTATAAGTCAGACTAACTCAGTATAACATTTGTAGAGACATTTTGCAAGCATGAAAAACGCTTTTATTTCAATTTTGTCAATACTTTTTCGATATCAGCAAAGACATCATTGATATCTTGATTACCTTCAATATCATGTACCAAACCTTTAGCACGATAGTGGGCAATAATCGGTTCACCTTGGGCAATATTGACATCCAAACGACGTTTTACTGTTTCAGGTTTGTCATCTTCACGTTGATAGTAGTCTTCTTCTTTGTAATCAACTGGTGGGTTGAAAACTTTGTGGAAAGTTTCGCCAGTTTCACGGTGAATGATACGACCACTCAAACGTTCGAGTAGACATGATGGATCTACTTCAATATTGATTACACCCTCAAGTTCAAGACCAAGGTCTACCAAAATTTGATCCAAAGCGTATGCTTGTTCAATGGTACGAGGGAAACCGTCTAAAAGGAATCCTTTATCCTTAATGTCATCTTGAGCCAAACGTTCTTTAACGATACCGTTTGTAACTTCATCTGGAACCAACTCGCCTTTGTCGATATAAGACTTAGCTAAGACACCCATTTCAGTTTGGTTAGCCATTGCCGCACGGAACATATCACCTGTTGAGATATGAGCAACATGGAATTGTTCAACAATTTTTGCTGCTTGTGTACCCTTACCTGCACCAGGTAAGCCCATAATCAAAAGATTCATGATTCAAACTCCTTTTTTATTTTTAAATAGAAGCAAAAATTCATTTCAACTCCTATTTAAAAACAAAATAGAAGAGAGGAGATAAAAATCTGACAGGGTCTTTGATTTTTAAACTCCACTCTCTGAGCAATAGTGAATTTTCTTTTCTATTACAATTATTCTGTTGTATTCATGAAACCAACATACTTACGTTTCAATAAATAACCTTCCAATTGTTTAATTCCTTCAATACCTGTTGAGATAATGATCAAAAGACTTGTTCCCCCAAAAGCAACTACTTCTGAAAGACCGAATAAATCCTTAGCTACAATAGGTAAAATAGAAATAACACCTAAGAAGAGGGAACCGACTGTTGCGAGACGACGAAGAAGTTTTGACATATACTCTTCTGTCCCTTTACCAGGACGGACACCGTGGATATAAGCACCGCTCTTTTGCAAATTTTCTGCTGCCTTCTCTGGATTAATCTGTACAAATGTATAGAAGAATGTAAAGAGGATAATCAACAGAGCGTACAAAGCGATACCTGTAGGAGCTGTTGTAGATAGTAACTCCTGAGCACTACGTACCCAGGCCCAATCAAGACCAGATGCACTTACAAATTGTAAAATTGCCGCTGGTGCTGCTGTAATTGAGCTAGCAAAGATAACTGGAATAACTCCTGCAGGGTTAATCTTCAATGGAAGATAGGAACTTGACGGTGCTCCTTGTGCTACCTTAGTATACTGAATTGGTATCTTATATTCAGCTTGTTGAACATAAGTTGTAAAGTAAACAATTAATAAGACTGCTACGATTAAGATAGCAACAAAAATGAGGGATGAAGTCAAGCGGTCGCTTGGTACGTTGACAAAATAGTCAACATAGATACCCTTGATCATATCAGGAATTGAAGCAACAATCCCCGCAAAGATAATCATGGAAACACCATTCCCATAACCCTTATCAGTAATTTGCTCTCCCAACCAAGTTACAATCATACTACCCGCTGTTAGGATTGCTCCAATCACAAGGAAAACTTGTGGTGTTAGAGGAATAGTCAAAAGTTTGGCTCCAGATAAAGCATTAAAACCAGCTGTAATTCCGATAGATTGCACGAATGCAAGAACAAGGGCAATATATCGTGTTGCCTGGTTCAATTTTCTACGACCAACTTCCCCTTGTTTACCCCACTCTACAAACTTTGGTAATAAATCCATTTGTAAGAGTTGGACAACGATAGAAGCAGTAATGTATGGACTAACACCAAGTGCAAAAACCGAAAAGTTTTTCATGGCATTACCAGACACCAAACTTAACATATTTAGAAAAGATAGACCACTCAAAGCATTCAAGCTATTGGCATTCACCCATGGAACCGTAATGCTAGTCCCGATACGGAAGACAAAGACGATAAAAATTGTAAAAAGAATTTTTGATCGAACTTGCTTAACTTTGAAGGCTTCTCTCAATAATTTAAAAAACATAGGTCACCTCTCTTAGATGACTTCTACTGAACCACCTTTAGCAGTGATAGCTTCTTCAGCTGATTTAGAGAATTTAGCTGCTTTTACAGACAATTTCTTAGTCAACTCACCGTTACCAAGAATTTTGATACCTGATTTTTCAGCTTTAACAATTCCTGATTCGATAAGAACAACTGGAGTTACTTCTGCACCATCTTCAAAGACGTTCAATTGGTCAAGGTTAACAATTGCGTATTCTTTAGCGTTGATGTTAGTGAATCCACGTTTTGGAAGACGACGGAACAATGGAGTTTGTCCACCTTCAAAACCAAGACGTACTCCACCACCGCTACGAGCTTTTTGACCTTTTTGACCACGACCAGATGTTTTACCGTTACCTGATGAAGTACCACGACCAACACGGTTACGAGTTTTACGAGAACCTTCTGCAGGTTTCAATTCATGAAGTTTCATTATATATTTTCTCCTCTTTTGTAAAATGCTAGCGCCGATAAGAGAGAAAAGGTTGTCTCTCCTATCAACTCGCCTATACCTTTGTCATCAAAGATGACTATATCTAGTTTTAGGGGATGGTATACTGCACATCCCCTAAAATTTCATTAGTTTACTTCTTCAACTGTTACCAAGTGAGATACTGCAGTGATCATACCACGAATTGCAGCGTTATCTTCTTTAATAACAGAGCTGTTCAATTTGCCAAGTCCAAGTGCTACAACAGTTTTACGTTGTGATGGAATGCGTCCGATTGGAGACTTAGTCAAAGTAATTTTAATTTGAGCCATTTTATCCCCTTTCTTATGCCAAATCAGAAACTGAAATACCACGAAGGGCAGCAACTTCTTCAGCGCGTTTCAATTGTTTCAAACCTTCAACAGTTGCGCGAACAATGTTGATTGGAGTATTTGAGCCAAGAGATTTAGATGTAACATCAGCTACACCTGCCAACTCGATAACGGCACGAACAGCACCACCAGCGGCAACTCCAGAACCTTCTACAGCAGGTTTCAACAATACTTTAGCTCCACCGAATTCTGAAATAACTTCGTGTGGGATTGTTGTTCCAACCATAGGAACTTCGATCAAGTTTTTCTTAGCATCTTCTACTGCTTTGCGGATTGCTTCTGGAACTTCTTGAGCTTTACCAGTACCAAATCCTACGCGACCATTGTGGTCACCAACGACTACAAGAGCTGCAAAACGAAGACGACGTCCACCTTTAACAACTTTAGTAACACGGTTAACAGCAACTACGCGTTCTTCTAATTCAACTGCATTGTCTTTAAATGCCATTTTCTAGTGTCCTCCTATTAGAATTTCAATCCGTTTTCACGAGCTGCATCAGCCAAAGCTTTCACACGTCCGTGATATAGATATCCACCGCGGTCGAACACCACTTCTGAAATACCTTTAGCGTTTGCACGTTCTGCAACGAGTTTACCGACAGCAACGGCTTGTTCAGTTTTTGTTCCTTTTGAAACTTCTTTGTCAAGAGTTGAAGCACTTGCGAGCGTTACACCCGCTACGTCATCAATAACTTGAGCGTAGATGCCTGTATTAGAACGGAATACGTTCAAACGTGGGCGATCAGCAGTTCCAGAGAGTTTTCCGCGAACGCGACGGTGGCGTTTTTGGCGGAGTTTGTTTTTATCTGGTTTAGAAATCACAGTTTTCACCTCTTTAGTTTTAAATCGTGTGCTATGCACAAAGTTGGAAATGATATTGGTGGCTGAAAATCAACCACTCAATATTATTTACCTGTTTTACCTTCTTTAAGACGAACGTATTCGCCAACGTAACGGATACCTTTACCTTTGTATGGTTCTGGTGAGCGAAGGCTACGTACGTAAGCAGCTGTTTGACCAACTACTTCTTTTGAAATTCCGCTAACAACGATTGTTGTTGGGTTTGGAAGTTCAAAAGTAATTCCTTCTGGAGCTTCAACTTCGTCTGGATGTGATTTACCAACAGCCAAAACAAGTTTTGATCCTTGAAGTTGTGCACGGTAACCAACCCCACGCATTTCAAGTTGTTTCTTGAATCCTTCTGATACACCAATAACCATGTTGTTCAAAAGAGCACGAGTAGTTCCGTGGATAGTTTTCATTTCTTTTGAATCGTTTGGACGGTGAAGAGTTACTTCAGTACCTTCCACACGAATCTCAATATCTTTTGAGAACTCACGAGTAAGTTCTCCTTTAGGTCCTTTTACAGTTACAACGTTGTCATTGTTAGTGATTTCAACACCAGCAGGCAACACGATAACTTTATTACCAATACGTGACATGTTTTTATTCTCCTGTTAAATTGTCAGGCCATGACGGCCAGTTTTCACGGGGTTAAAGATACTTATTTAGTTCAAAAGCTGAACCGAACACGCTCTAAGAACTTTGTATCTTGATTTGAGTTCGAGCTAAGAATTCGGTGAAAAAGATAAGTTTGTCTTGGAGCATCGCTCCTGCTACAAACTTCCTATTTTCACTGCATTCTTTTAACGCTCTCACATCATGAATTACCAAACGTAAGCGATAACTTCCCCACCAACGTTCTTTTGGCGAGCTTCTTTATCAGTAAGCAAACCTTCTGAAGTTGAAAGGATAGCAATTCCAAGACCGTTAAGTACTTTTGGAAGGTCTTCACGTTTTTTGTAGACACGAAGTCCTGGTTTAGAAACACGTTTCAAGTTAGTGATAACTTTTTCACCGTTTGGTCCGTATTTAAGGAATACACGGATGATGCCTTGTTTGTCATCTTCGATGATTTCTACGTTCTTAACAAAACCTTCGCGTTTAAGGATTTCAGCAATCCCTTTTTTGATGTTTGATGCAGGTACTTCAAGTACTTCGTGTTTTGCTTGGTTAGCGTTACGAATACGAGTTAGGAAGTCTGCGATTGGGTCAGTCATAACCATTTTATTTTCTCCTCTTACTAGTAGTTTGCAAGTTGCACTTGCTAGTTAATGATTGAGCTGGGCTCAGATAGTATTGACACATTCAAACAAGATAATCTCATTTGAACACGAGCTACAACCTGGGCAAAAAAGATAGATTTGTCTTGGAGCATCTCTCCTGCACCAAATCTCCTATTTTTGCTGGGGTTGTTACGCTCTTTGTATCATGATATTACCAAGATGCTTTTGTTACACCAGGAATTTGTCCTTTGTAAGCTAATTCACGGAAGCAAACACGGCAAAGTTTAAATTTGCGGTAAACTGAATGTGGACGACCACATTTTTCACAACGAGTATAAGCTTGAGTAGAGAACTTCGCTGGACGTTTGTTCTTAGCAATCATTGATTTTTTAGCCATTAGATTTACCTCCTATATTATTTTGCAAAAGGCATTCCAAGGCCTGTAAGCAATGCACGTGACTCTTCGTCAGTGTTAGCAGTTGTTACGATAACGATGTCAAGACCACGAGTTTTGTCAACGTCATCGAAGTTGATTTCTGGGAAGATCAATTGTTCTTTCACACCAAGTGTGTAGTTTCCGCGTCCGTCAAATGATTTTGTTGGAACACCGTGGAAGTCACGTACACGTGGAAGTGAAACTGAAACCAATTTATCCAAGAATTCGTACATACGTTCCCCACGAAGGGTAACTTTTGCACCGATCGCAACACCTTCACGAAGACGGAAGCCGGCGATTGATTTTTTAGCTTTAGTGATAAGTGGTTTTTGACCTGAGATAAGTGCTAATTCTTCAGCAGCTTTTTCAAGGCTTTTAGCGTTTGATACAGCTTCACCAACACCCATGTTCAAAACGATCTTATCTACTTTAGGAACAGCCATCACTGATGAGTAGTTGAATTGTTCTGTCAAAGCAGGAACTACTTCATTAAGATATTTTTCTTTTAAACGATTTGCCATTATACTTCTCCTTTCCTTCGTGATTAATCAAGCACTTCGCCTGATTTTTTGTTGTAGCGAACTTTTTTACCGTCTACAAATTTGTAGCCAACGCGACCAGCTACACCGTTTTTGTCCAAAACTTGAACGTTTGATACATGGATAGCTGCTTCCTTCTCGATGATACCACCTTGAGGAAGTTCGTTAGTTGGACGTTGGTGTTTCTTAACGATGTTAACACCTTCAACGATAACTTTGTTTACTTTTGGAAGGGCAGTAAGGACAACAGCTTCTGTTCCCTTATCTTTACCAGCGATTACGCGAACTTTGTCGCCTTTTTTTACAAACATTTTTTTCTCCTTTTATTCTTACGCCCAATGGGCACCCTGGCTAGGCCAGGGGACTGTGTTTGTTTGTTTTTGCTCTGTGAAAATTAAAGTACTTCTGGAGCAAGTGACACGATCTTCATGAAGCCACCTTCACGCAATTCACGTGCAACTGGGCCAAAGATACGTGTTCCGCGAGGAGTTTTATCTTCACGGATGATAACTGCTGCGTTTTCGTCAAATTTGATGTATGAACCATCAGCACGACGAGCACCTGATTTAGTACGAACGATAACTGCTTTAACAACGTCACCTTTTTTAACCGCACCACCAGGAGTAGCTTGTTTTACAGATGCCACAATAACATCACCGATGTTCGCAAATTTACGTTTAGAACCACCAAGAACTTTGATAGTCAAGATTTCGCGTGCACCGCTGTTGTCTGCGACTTTCAAACGAGTTTCTGTTTGAATCATTTCAGTTTTCTCCTTTCAGGTTTGATTAGATGATAACCGCTTCTTCAACGACTTCTACAAGACGGAAACGTTTTGTAGCTGAAAGCGGACGAGTTTCCATGATACGTACGATATCGCCTTCTTTGGCAACATTGTTTTCATCATGTGCTTTGTATTTTTTAGAGTAGTTAATACGTTTACCATAGACTGGGTGGTTACGTTTTGTTTCAACTACAACTGTGATTGTCTTGTCCATTTTGTCAGATACAACACGTCCAACAAGAACTTTACGATTATTGCGTTCCATTGAAATTTCTCCTTCCCTAGTCTATTATTTCGCTTCAGATTGAACTGTTTTGATACGAGCGATTTGTTTTTTAACTTCTTTCAAGCGAGCTGTTTGTTCTAATTGACCAGTAGCAGCTTGGAAACGAAGTTCAAACAATTCTTTTTTCAATTCGTTTTCGCGCTTCGCGAGTTCTTCTTGAGAAAGACCACGAAGTTCTTTAACAAATTCTTTTACTTCATTAAGTTTCATGCCTTCTCCTTATTCTGCTTCACGTTTTACGAATTTACATTTAACTGGCAATTTGTGGCTTGCAAGACGAAGCGCTTCACGAGCGATCTCTTCAGATACACCTGCAACTTCAAACATTACTTTACCACGTTTAACTGGTGCTACCCAACCTTCAGGTGCCCCTTTACCAGATCCCATACGAACCCCGATAGCCTTAGCTGTGTATGATTTGTGTGGGAAGATTTTAATCCAAACTTTACCACCACGTTTCATGTAACGAGTCATGGCGATACGAGCAGCTTCGATTTGGCGGTTAGTGATCCAGTGGCTAGTTGTAGCTTGAAGACCGTATTCACCGAATGCTACTTCTTTTCCACCTTTAGCTTCACCGCGCATTTTACCACGGAATTCACGACGGTGTTTAACACGTTTAGGTACTAACATTGGTTATTTACCTCCTTTAGTGTTTTTACGAGCTGGAAGAACTTCACCACGGTAGATCCATACTTTAACACCAAGTTTACCGTATGTAGTGTCTGCTTCTTCCCAAGCATAATCGATATCTGCACGAAGTGTGTGAAGTGGAACAGTTCCTTCAGAGTATCCTTCAGCACGGGCGATATCTGCACCGTTCAAACGACCTGATACTTGAGTTTTGATTCCTTTAGCTCCAGCACGCATTGCACGTTGGATTGCTTGTTTTTGTGCACGACGGAAAGCAACACGTTGCTCCAATTGACGAGCAATTCCTTCACCAACAAGGTGAGCATCCAAATCAGGTTGTTTGATTTCGATGATGTTGATGTGTACTTGTTTTCCAGTCAATTTGTTAAGTTTAGCACGAAGTGCATCAACGTTAGCACCACCTTTACCGATAACCATACCTGGTTTAGCAGTGTGAAGTGAAACGTTAACTTTGTTTACTGCGCGTTCGATTTCAATAGTTGAAACAGCTGCGTCAGCAAGTTCTTTTTGAACGAATTTACGGATTGCAAGATCTTCATGAAGGTAATCCGCGTATTCTTTTTCAGCATACCATTTGGCATCCCAATCACGGATGATGCCGACACGCATACCAATTGGATGTACTTTTTGACCCACGATTTTACCTCCTTATTTTTCTGCAACAGCTACAGTGATGTGAGCTGTACGTTTGTTGATTGGTGAAGCTGAACCTTTCGCACGTGGACGGAAACGTTTCATAGTTGGTCCTTCGTTTGCGAATGCTTCAGATACTACCAAGTTAGCTTTATCCAAACCAAAGTTGTTTTCAGCGTTAGCTACAGCTGAGTTCAAAACTTTCAAGATGATTTCAGCAGCTTTGTTTGGAGTGAATGTCAAAATTGCGATTGCATCGGCTACGCTTTTACCACGGATGTTGTCAAGAACAAGACGTGATTTACGAGGTGAAACACGTACTGTGCGAGCCATTGCTTTAGCTGAAGTAATTTCTGCCATTTATGTTCTCCTTATTTTCTACGTGTCTTCTTGTCGTCTGCGGCGTGACCTTTGTAAGTACGAGTTGGTGCGAATTCACCAAGCTTGTGACCTACCATGTCTTCTTGGATGTAAACAGGTACGTGTTTACGTCCATCATAAACTGCGATAGTGTAACCAATGAAACTTGGGAAGATCGTTGAACGACGTGACCAAGTTTTGATAACTTTTTTCTTTTCGTCGTTAGCTTGAGCTTCAACTTTTTTCATCAAATGCTCATCGACGAAAGGTCCTTTTTTAAGACTGCGTCCCATTTTTATATTTTCTCCTTTAAATTTTGTACCACAGCGGCTTGCGCTCACAAGGAGCGCTACCGAGCTGGCGGAATTTCTAGTTGCCTAAGCGACTAGTTTTAAATTATTTCTCGTTGCGACGACGAACGATAAGTTTGTCAGATTTCGCTTTCTTGTTACGAGTTTTAAGACCAAGAGCAGGTTTGCCCCATGGAGTAGATGGTGCTTTACGACCAACTGGTGCTTTACCTTCACCACCACCGTGTGGGTGGTCGTTAGGGTTCATTACAGAACCACGAACTGTTGGGCGGATACCTTTCCAACGGCTACGTCCTGCTTTACCAAGGTTTACAAGTCCATGTTGTTCGTTTCCAACAACACCAACTGTAGCACGACAAGTTCCAAGAATCATACGAACTTCGCCTGATTGAAGACGAACAAGAACGTATTTACCTTCTTGTCCCAATACTTGAGCAGAAGCTCCAGCAGCACGAACCAATTCACCGCCACGACCTGGTTTCAACTCAATGTTGTGAACCAAAGTACCAACTGGGATGTTAGCAAGTGGAAGAGCGTTACCTACTTTGATATCTGCTTCAGGACCTGAAACGATACGTTGACCAACTTCAAGACCTTTTGGAGCGATGATGTATGCTTTCACACCGTCAGTGTAGTGCACAAGAGCGATGTTTGCAGAACGGTTTGGATCGTACTCGATAGTTTTAACAACTGCTTCAACGTTATCTTTGTTACGTTTAAAGTCAACCAAACGGTAGAAACGTTTGTGTCCACCACCTTGGTGACGAACAGTGATACGACCGTTGTTGTTACGACCAGCCTTGTTCTTCAAAGCAACAAGCAAAGTTTTTTCTGGTGTGCTTGTTGTGATTTCAGCGAAATCCAAAGAAGTCATATTACGGCGACCGTTTGTTGTTGGTTTATAAACACGAATTCCCACGATATTTCCTCCTTAGATTATTCAGCTTCAGCAGCAAACAACTCGATTGCTTTTGAATCAGCTGTAAGTGTGATGATAGCTTTTTTAGTTTTGTTAGTAAAACCAGTGTAACGTCCAACACGTTTAGCTTTAGGTTTTACGTTGATTGTGTTAACATTTGCAACTTTAACACCTTCGAAAGCAGCTTCAACAGCTTGCTTGATCAAAAGTTTATGCGCACGTGTGTCAACTTCAAATACATATTTTCCTGCTTCAAGTTGAGCCATTGAGCTTTCAGTGATTACAGGTTTTTTGATAACATCATACAAATTCATTATGCAAGAACCTCCTCGATTTTAGAGATAGCTGCTTGAGTAACAAGAAGTTTGTCACTATTTGCGATGTCAAGAACACTTGCAGTTGTAGCAGTCGCAACTTTCACGTTTGGAAGGTTACGAGCTGAAAGAGCTGCGAATTCGTTTCCTTCTTCAAGAATAACAAGGACTTTAGAATCGATGCTCAAAGCTGCAAGAACTTTTGCAAATTCAGCAGTTTTTGGAGCTGTAAATTCAAGAGAATCAACGGCTACAAATTTGTTTTCAGCAACTTTTTCTGAGTAAACAGATTTTAGTGCAAGGCGACGAACTTTTTGAGGAAGTTTGTACGCATAGCTACGTGGAGTTGGTCCGAAGACGATTCCACCACCACGCCATTGTGGAGAGCGGATAGAACCTTGACGAGCACGTCCAGTTCCTTTTTGACGCCATGGTTTGCGTCCGCCACCTGAAACGGCTGAACGGTTTTTAACAGCGTGAGTTCCTTGACGAAGGCTAGCACGTTGGCTGATGATGACATCAAACACAACAGATTGGTTTGGTTCGATACCAAAGATTGCATCGTTAAGAACAACTTCGCCCGCTTGTTTACCAGTTTGGTCGAATAATGTTACATTTGCCATTTTGACTGTATTCCCCTTTCCTTATTATTTACCAGCTTTAACTGCTGATTTGATAGTGATAAGAGATTTCTTAGCACCTGGTACGTTACCTTTGATAAGGATAACGTTCTTTTCTGGAACAACTTGTACAACTTCAAGGTTTTGAATTGTTACACGGTCGCCACCCATACGTCCTGCAAGGTTTTTACCTTTGAATACGCGGTTAGGTGCAACAGGTCCCATAGAACCTGGACGACGATGGTAACGAGAACCGTGAGCCATAGGTCCACGTGATTGTCCATGGCGTTTGATAACACCTTGGAAACCTTTACCTTTAGAAGTACCAGTTACGTCAACAACATCTCCAGCTGCGAAAGTTTCAACTGTGATTTCAGCACCAACTTCCAAGCCTTCAACGTTTTTGAATTCACGAATGAAGCGCTTAGGAGCCGTGTTAGCTTTTGCTACATGTCCTTTAGCAGGTTTGTTGCTCAATACTTCGCGTTTGTCATCGAAACCAACTTGGATAGCGTTGTACCCGTCTGTTTCAACAGTTTTAACTTGAAGAACAACGTTTGGAGTTGCTTCAATAACTGTTACAGGGATCAATTCGCCAGCTTCAGTGAAGATTTGAGTCATTCCCACTTTTTTCCCTAAGATTCCTTTTGTCATGAGAAAATAGTTCCTTTTCTATATTTTTTATTCAAAAAGTTTTTAACGAGCGTTTTTTATGCTCAAGTTATCAAGCTTTAAATTAAAGTTTGATTTCTACGTTTACACCACTTGGAAGATCCAATTTCATCAAAGCGTCAACTGTTTTTTGAGTTGGGTTAACGATATCGATCAAACGTTTGTGTGTACGCATTTCAAATTGTTCGCGAGAGTCTTTGTATTTATGAGTCGCACGAATGATTGTGTAGAGGCTACGCTCAGTTGGAAGTGGGATTGGACCCGCAACTTGTGCACCTGTACGAGTAGCTGATTCTACGATTTTAGCAGCCGCTGTGTCAAGCGTACGGTGTTCGTAAGCTTTCAAACGGATACGGATTTTTTTGTTTGCCATCTTTTTCTCCTTTTCGTCTATTTAAGATAATAGGCTAGCTCCACAAGAAAACCGACGCGCGTTGCGTGGCAATGCAACCGAGCGTGTCGCAACCTCTTGCATCAAAGCTAAAGCTGTAATTTACAGCACCATAATAGAATAACACAAAGCCCCTGCGATTGCAAGGGATTTGACAGATTTTTTTTAATTTTTTAGATGAAACTGTTTTCTTATTCCATTTTAATAATTTTGCATATTTAAGTGCTGGATTATCTGACTTTTCTTCTATATGATGTTAGTTATGATGTTAGTTTTAATTTGAAATTTATCATCTGATTGATCTACCAAGATATCTGCCATTGACTCGGTTGTTTTATAGTATCGTAGATACTGCTCTCGTCTCATCTGCTGACTAGCCAATATAAAGGATGCATCGCCATTTCTCACAGTCGTATCTCGAGCTAGACGTCTCTTTAATTCTGTCTCTTCATCCGTGTAGAAACAAACAGTTTTATCAAAGAGTTCCTTTGGTAGAAAACCCACAGACATCCCTTCGACTATCAGAATTGGTTTTGCTCCCGATAAGATCTCACTAGCCTTCCAAGGTTCTTCTATTGTCAAGACATCCATACCCGCCTGCAAAGCGAGGATATCTCTTTGTAAACTTGCCAGCTCATGCGCTACTGGTAAACATGCTGTCACCTTTTGGTCCGGTGTCTCTTTAGGTACCACTAAATGTCGTTCCGAAGTAATATAGGGATCTGTTTCTAGTAAATTTACCTTTTGGGAATCAAGTTCTTGGTACAATTCTTGAGCAAAAGTTGATTTTCCTGAGGCTCCATGGCCGTAGATACCTAGCGTTTTTACTTTTCCAGACTCTATTTCTGATACTAGTCTTTCTACTAACTCTTTTTTCTTCATTCTCTCTTCACCTGTTCATAGCTTTCTTTTCCATCATTAAGCTTGTCCCAAATAACTACTTTTCCACTTTGCAGAGATTTTTGCACATCTATAATCCGCTGATTAGAAGAGCCTCGGAACTGGAGCATGAGATTGCGCTTGCTTTTATCATAACGACCATCGACCAGGATATCAATCAACGACAAGAGTTCCAGTTTGTCTGGAGTCTCCAGCATCATTTCTTCCCAAGTGTAGCCCGTCCAGGACCAGATATCTTTTTCTGGCAATTCCTTACGAATGCGTTTTACGAGAGGTAAGATTATACCTGTATTGAGGAAAGGCTCTCCTCCTAATAAAGTCAATCCTTGAACATAGGGTTGGGCCAGATCTGCCATGATTTGTTCTTCTAACTCTGGCGTATACGGGATACCAGCATTGAAAGACCAGGTCGCAATATTATAACAGCCCTCGCAGTGAAACATACAACCTGCTACATAGAGAGAATTGCGTACCCCCTCTCCATCGACAAAGTTAAAAGCCTTATAGTCAATGATACGCCCTTGACTGAGTTCTTCACTCTTCCACTCGCCAGGCTTTGGTGTATTCCATGTCATCCTTCTACTCCAACTCTATCCAATAGCGCTCCGTTCCATTACGAACATCCTCATAGACACCACCGTTAGCTAAAATAACAGCTCGGCTGGCAGGATTTTCCGTGCTACAAGTCACCAGAGCTCGTTTAATATTCTTTTCCTTGGCAATTTGTAGACCTTGTCGGAGGGACTCTTTGGCGTAGCCCTTGCCTCTTTCTGATGGACGAATGGAGTAGCCAATGTGGCCAGCATAATTCAGTAAACCCTCATTCAGTCTCAATCGCAGATTCAAAAATCCTAGAGCTTGACCTACAGCATCAAATGATACAAATTGAATAGAAGGAACACGATTTTCAGGCAAATTTATTCCCATTTCTTTTTGCATATTTGTCTCCAACCACTCTTCGTAAACAAAATTCTCAGTATCCCAAAATCCGCCATCGTGGGCTGATTGGCTTTTTTCAAACTCTGCCATCATCTCTAAAACTGTTTCTTTATCTGCTAATCTTGGTCTGCGTAGTTCCATGTTCCCCTCCCCGCTATAAGAAAAGCGAGAGGCAATTCTCACTTTTTCTTGTTTTTTGTTTAAAAACTGTTCTCTAAGGCTAGCTACTCGGTCTTTTTTGCTGCTTCCACCTTTCGAATGCTTTTCGTGGAATCGTTGGACCACGGCCTTACCTTTATCGTCTAATTGATATTTTCCCATTCTTTTTCTTTCTAATTTCTTACTTCGTGGCCTGCTGTTTTGATAGTAGAACCGTTCATGTGTTTGACACGCGCAGCAATTTCCTTATGACGTCCGTTGACCATTGGCCGAGCTTGTGGGTTTCCAAGATAGCCACAAGTTCGTTTAACAACATCTACTGTTTAAAGTTAAAAGCCTTATAGTCAATGATGCGCCCTTGACTGAGTTCTTCACTCTTCCACTCTCCTGGTTTTGGTGTATTCCATGTCATCCTTCTACTCCAACTCTATCCAATAGCGCTCCGTTCCATTTCGAACATCCTCATAGACACCGCCGTTAGCTAAGATAACAGCTCGGCTGGCAGGATTTTCCGTGCTACAAGTCACAAGCGCTCGTTTGATATTCTTTTCCTTAGCAATTTGTAGACCTTGTCGGAGGGACTCTTTGGCGTAGCCCTTGCCTCTTTCAGACGGTCGGATGGAATAGCCAATATGGCCAGCATGATTCAGCAATCCCTCATTTAGTCTCAGCCGTAGATTCAAAAAACCTAGAGCATAGCCTGATTTATCAAACAATACGAACTGAATTGATGGAACGCGATTTTCCAGCAATCCTATTCCCATTTCTTTATTTCGGCTAGTTTCTAGCCAGTCCTCGTAAGAGAAATTCTCAATATCCCAAAATCCGCCATTGTGGGTCGATTGGGTCTCTTTAAACTCCTCTATCACATCTAGAACAGCTTCCTTATCCGCCAATGTCGGCCTGCGTAATATCATCTTTACCTCCAACTAAGAGAAAAGCGAGAGCGGACTCTCACTTTTTCTTATTCTTATTTAAAAATTGCTCTCTTAGGCTAGCCACTCGGTCTTTTTTATTGCCTCCACCTTTTGAATGTTTCTCGTGGAACCGTTGAACCAAGGCCTTGCCCTTATCGTCTAATTGATATTTTCCCATTCTATTTCTTTCTAACTTCTTACTTCATGTCCTGCTGTTTTGATAGTAGAACCGTTCATGTGTTTCACACGCGCAGCAATTTCCTTGTGGCGTCCATTAACCATCGGACGTGCTTGAGGATTCCCTAAATAACCACAAGTTCGTTTAACAACATCTACCGTTTTAGGATCGTTATTTCCACAGTTAGGACAAGCAAAGCCTCTCTCTGTCGGCTCAAAATCTCCTTCAAAATCACACTTGTAACAGCGGTCAATTGGAGTATTGGTTCCGAGATAACCTACACGGTCATAAGCATAATCCCAAACAGCTTCCAAGGCCTTTGGATTTTGTTGAAGAACTGGATACTCACAGTAGTGGATGAATCCACCTGATGCACCCGCTTCTGGATAAACTTTTTCAAAATCTAGTTTTTCAAAAGGAGTTGGATTTTTACGCACATCATAATGGAAGGAATTTGTGTAGTATTCTTTATCAGTAATGTCTGGAATAGAGCCAAATTTCTCTGTATCCAAACGACAGAAACGATCCGTTAAACTTTCAGATGGTGTTGAATAAATAGAGAAGTGATACCCATATTGGTCTGACCATTCTTCTACTCGATGTTTCATATCTCGAATGATATCAAGGGTGAATTCTTTAGCTTCTGGATTGGTTTCCCAATTGTTGCCAAAGAATACTGTCGCTACTTCATAAAGTCCAATGTAGCCAAGCGAAACAGTAGCACGACGGTTCTTAAAGAGCTCGTCAACACTTTCTTCTTTACCAAGACGACGTCCGAAGGCACCATATTGATAAAGAATTGGCGCATTAGCTGGAGTGGCTTCCTTGGTTCTTTCCACACGATAAACTAGAGCATCTTCAGCAATATTCATGCGCTCATTGAAAATTTCCCAGAACTTATTCATGTCGCCTTCTGATTCGAGGGCAATACGAGGAAGATTGACCGTCACCACCCCTAGATTCATACGGCCAGAGTTAACTTCAACTCCATTTTCATCCTTCCATCCTTGAAGGAATGAACGACATCCCATCGGAACCTTGAAGGAACCTGTCAATTCGATAATCTTATCGTAAGACAAGACATCTGGGTACATCCGTTTAGTTGCGCACTCGAGCGCCAACTGCTTGATATCGTAGTTAGGCGAACCTTCTTCCAAGTTAAGACCTCTTTTTAGGGTGAAAATGAGTTTAGGGAAGATAGCTGTACGGTGTTCTGAACCCAGCCCCTTGATTCGAATGTTCAAGATAGCCTTTTGAATTTCGCGTTCAAAACGATTGGTTCCTAGGCCAAAACCAAGAGAAGTAAAGGGTGTTTGCCCATTTGAAGTGAAGAGAGTATTGATTTCATACTCTAGAGATTGCATGGCATCATAGATATCTTTTTGGGTTTTCTTCCAGGCGTACTCCTCACGCTTGTCAGGTAGTACCCATTCCTCTGCATCTTTGAGATGCTTTTGGTAATTTTTTTCTGCATAAGGAGCCAAGACTTCATCAATACGGTCTGCTGAACAGCCTCCATACTGACTTGATGCAACGTTGGCGATGATTTGCGATATCTGAGCAGTTGCGGTCTGAATAGACTTAGGACTCTCTACCTCAGCATTCCCAATCTTAAAACCATTTTCCAACATGCCCTTGAAATCAATCAGACAGCAGTTAGTCATCGGGGTGTAAGGGCTATAGTCCAAATCGTGATAGTGGATATCCCCTTTTTGGTGGGCATTAGCCACATGCTTAGGAAGCATTTGAAGACCGATTGATTTCCCAACAATCCCCGCCGTCAAATCACGCTGGGTATTAAAAACATCACTATCCTTATTGGCATTTTCATTGACAACTGCCTGATCTTTATTGAGAAGTTTATGAATACTAAAGTTGATATCTGTTGCTTTTGAGCGCTCAAAATCCCTTTGAGTTCGGTAAGTGATATATTCCTCTGCCAAGGCATATTCTTTAGCTTCCAATAACTCATGTTCTACGATATTTTGGATTTCATAGATTTTTACACCTTGAGGAAAGCGACTATGAATCTCTTCTACAATACGTTCAACTAGAGTATTAAGACGCTTTTCGACCAAGGGGGTTACATCCATGACTTTTTCCGCAGCCTTGTGCAAGGCTTTGTCAATCTTATCTACATCAAAAATGACGCGTCTACCGTCGCGCTTTTCAACAAATAAGGTTGGATCAGGTTTTGTTTTCTCTTCCAATACAATCATATCCAGGCTCTTTTCTTAAATTTTCTTTCTTAAAGTATTATATCACTATAAAAATAAAAATCAATATCTAGTGTCAAAATTCATATTTTCATAAAATTTACACTAGATATTGATTATTTTATTTTAATTTGTAAAGTTTAAAGTCTTTGAATTCACTTTGAACTGGTTGATAACTTTCTGCCAGAAGCTGTTCTACTTCTGTCCACAGAGCTGTTTTGGTATTGACCACAATCACTTTAGGCTGATTATCACGTAAATCATTGATAAGTTTGCTACGATTTGCATCCAGACCAGTATATAATTTTGGTGATAGCAACTGACTAGCTGCTAAACGTTCACTAGTCTTATAACCATTCGTAAGATCATCCCATATATAAATACGATCTGTTGCCTGTGTTTGCTCTTTAATCGTAGTTTCTATACGAGTTCGTTCTTGATATTGTTCTGAGTGAAGAACATAACGGGCGACCAGAGGAGCCAAAAATAGGTAGGCCAAAGCTAACACTGGCAAATAGACATTACCCTGAAGAAATATTGCCCATATTGAAGGAACTTCTCGATGTCTTCTACGGCGATTGGCTCCTTCTAATTTCCCAGTTCGAATATGAGTCAATAAAAGAATGGACAAGAAAGGAAGGAACTCAGCTATACGACTACCGTGAATCGGTTCTGTAGAGTAAATTTTCAAGCCTAGTAACAATAGGATCGCTACTGAAGTAAAAATAGATAAGACGTATTGCTTGGTTGGTTTAGATTGGAAGAGTCCTGTAAATACGAGCCTTAAGCCTCCAAGACCAATTGTTAACAATCCATAAAAAAGGAGGTTGTCCAGTAAGGCTGGATTGGACATAAATTTCAAACTATCTACTGGATAGAGGATCTGACTGATAGCGTTCCCAAAACTCCCATTATAAGCCGTATAGTAACCAATTGGATAAAAGAAGAGCGAGAATCCAAGACCAGCTGCAAAGAATTGATAGAGCCCATGAACCAAGCGACCACGCCCAATATTAAAGGCTAACAAAGCAAAGAATAAGACTAGAGCATATAAAGTTGTGACGAGAGGGGCAAAGAAGAAGGCAAGCGCCAAACTAATCCCAATACGCACGAAACCTTTGTCATGATTATACTCTACCAAATACCTAGTTACTAAACTGAGAGCGTGAAACAGGAATGGAAGGGCCAAAATAGTGGCATAGCCACCGCCAAAGCTAAGTCCTCCAGCAAGAAGATAAAAGATGGTCAACACTTGTTGCGACTGCTTGTTCTCCTCCGTCAAGGTATAAGTTGAACGGAAAAGAAAAATCCCAGAACCCACTAGAGCAAGCCAAGTAAAGGCTGCAAACAAAATACTACCCTTGCTTAGATACTGTAAAAAGTAATAGAGAAGACCACTCGTTCCAAAATAGTCTGTGTAGATATCTCCCCCCTGGTGCATAGCCCATCCGATATAAAAATCTTGTGCCTGCTCTGGGCTAGTTAGTCCTAGCAAGAAAGGAAGAACTACAGATACAAGTACAACTAGAGTGCTCCAGATTAGGATCTTAAATAATGGTAAGGGAGCAAATGAACTTGGTTCATCCTCGAAGCGCTCCTCTCTCCCAACTAAATCATCCTGAATTCCCGTCCAAGATGGAGTTGGTTCCTCTTCTAATCTGCCATATACGTTCATTCATTCTCTCCTATGTTTTAATTTGTTCTAGTATATCAAAAAGTCTAAATCTTGTCAGCCTGTGGTGGCCATTTGTCTAACTTTTGACAGAGACTAGCAAAGCGTTCAATCTCATAAAAACGATGATAGGAAGTATTTTTATAGTGGTCTAAAAAATTTTTTTCTTCTACCGTCAGCATGGTCATTCCTCCTTTTCTCTTTATTCGAAAATGGAGGACGATTCTATCAAAAAAGCTGAATTCCCAAAAGAGAATTCAGCACTTTGTCTTTAGTCAGCCTTTTTTTCTAAATTTTTTGAAATGCTTCGATTTTTACCTTCCAGGTACACCATAAGAATGGAGATATCTGCTGGGTTAACCCCAGAAATACGGCTAGCTTGACCGATGGTTTCTGGATTAATGAGTTTGAACTTCTGGCGAGCCTCAGTCGCGATGGAATCAATGTCATCCCAGTCGATGTTGGCTGGAATACGTTTTTCTTCCATGCGTTTCATCTTGGCAACCTGATCCATGGCTTTTGAGATGTAGCCTTCGTACTTGATTTCTGTTTCAATCAATTCGATAATCTTGTCATCTAACTCTTCAGCAGCAGGTCCAATAAAGGCTACCACATCTTGGTAAGAGACTTCTGGACGACGGAGGAACTCCTTGGCAGTGACTGCATCTGTCAATGGTTTGAAGCCCATTGCTTCAACCTTAGCATTGGTTTCCTTGACTGGCTTGAGTTTGATGCTATCCAAACGCTTCATCTCATTGTCAAATTGATTTTTCTTGATTTCAAAACGAGCCCAGCGTTCATCGTCCACAAGTCCAATCTCGCGTCCCATCTCAGTCAAACGCATATCAGCATTGTCATGGCGGAGAATGAGACGGTACTCAGCACGACTGGTCAAGAGACGGTAGGGTTCAATGGTTCCCTTGGTCACCAAGTCGTCGATCATCACCCCGATATAACCATCACTGCGCTTCAAAATCAATTCAGGCTTGCCTTGGATTTTCAGAGCCGCGTTGATACCAGCAATAATTCCCTGACCAGCAGCTTCTTCGTAACCTGACGTTCCATTTGTCTGACCAGCTGTGAAAAGTCCTGAGATTTTCTTGGTTTCCAGAGTCGCACGTAACTGATGAGGCAAGACCATATCATACTCAATGGCATAACCTGTCCGCATCATCTCTGCATTTTCCAAACCTTTGATGGAATGAACCAGCTCACGCTGGACATCCTCAGGCAGACTGGTTGAAAGTCCTTGAACATAAACTTCCTCTGTATTGCGACCTTCTGGTTCAAGGAAGAGTTGGTGACGTTCCTTGTCCGCAAAGCGCACAATCTTGTCCTCAATCGATGGACAGTAACGAGGTCCCACTCCCTTAACCACACCTGTAAACATAGGCGCACGATGGAGGTTGTTTTGGATAATCTCATGACTGGTACCATTGGTATAGGTCAACCAGCACGGCACTTGATCCTTGACATAGTCCTCATCACGTGAAGTGTATGAAAAGTGATTTGGCGCTTCGTCTCCTGGCTGAATCTCTGTCACATCGTAGTTGATAGAGGAAGCCTTGACACGTGGAGGTGTTCCTGTCTTGAAACGACCGATTTCAAGTCCAAGTTCCTTGAGATTATCAGCTAGGTTAATAGAAGCCAGACTGTGGTTAGGACCTGACGAGTACTTGAGGTCTCCGATGATGATTTCCCCACGGAGGGCTGTCCCTGTGGTCACGATAACAGCCTTGGCAGCATACTCTTGATGGGTTGCTGTACGAACACCGACAACCTTGCCATCTTCCACCAAAATCTCATCAATCATGGTTTGACGAAGGGTTAGATTGTCTTGATTTTCAACCGTCTTGCGCATCTCCTTAGAGTAAAGTTCCTTATCAGCCTGCGCACGAAGGGCACGGACAGCTGGTCCCTTCCCTGTGTTAAGCATCTTCATCTGGATATAAGTCTTGTCAATGGTCTTAGCCATTTCGCCACCAAGGGCATCTACCTCACGCACAACAATCCCCTTGGCAGAACCACCAATAGACGGATTACATGGCATGAAAGCTAACATTTCAATGTTGATAGTCGCAAGCAAGACCTTGCAACCCATACGGCTAGCAGCTAGGGAAGCTTCGACCCCCGCATGTCCCGCACCGATTACAATAATATCGTATTCTTCCGTAAAATTATAAGTCATTTCTTAACCTTTCAAAAATTTCTCGCAAATAAGGAACTAACTTCTCCTCCTCTAGAGCTTGAGCCATAGTAACCCATTTAAAGTGCGTATGCTCTTGAGGATCTAATCTGATAATTGGCTTCTCCCCAACCCACTCTGCTTTATAAACTAAGCGAGTAAAGACAGTGTCCTTAGAGGTATCCAGTTGACTATCTTCGTGAAGAAGCTTGAGCGAACTGCTGTCTAGCCTAACTCCCGCTTCTTCAACACATTCTCTAAGAGCTCCATCTCGCGGAAGTTCACCCTTTTCAACCCCGCCACCAGGAATATCCCAGTAAGTTGGATAAACGTTGGGTTGTCCTCTTTTAATTTCCGAACGCTGAATGAGCAAATAATCACCACCACTATGAACAAGCACATGGGCAATAAGCTTAACCATCATTTTCTCTCCTATTCCTTAAGATGGATGTGTCGTAATTGTCCGTCCCAATCTGGTAAGGCGGTTTTTAAAAATGCCGGAACTAGCTGAATATTCTGGAGCTGGTCCAAGTCAATCCACTCACAGGGTTGCGTTTTCTCATCTTCCCGCATGGTCAACGGGGCATCTTCAAGCAAATCCACTAGATAATGAAACTCGATGTTGTGATAGGAAACACCGTCCTGTTCAAAACGATTTTCAACTACAAAAGCTAGTTGCCCAGCTTGAGCTTTGACACCCAGTTCTTCCCTCACTTCACGGACTACCGCATCTTCCGTTCTCTCATTGACTTGAATCGCACCACCAATAGTGTAATACTTGTCCTTGTCTTTGGTAACTAGAAGCTTGTGATTTTGGACAATCAAGGCTGTCGCCCGAACTCCAAAAACCGTATTTTCTACTTTTATCCGAAAGTCTTGTTGAGTCATCTTTTTTCCTTTCCTCTAAACGACACAAAAACAGTCAAAACTCCAAAGAAGTGCAGGACAAAAAAGCCTGCAACATCCATGAGCTTTGACCATCATTTCTATTGCTTTTATTATTGTAGCAGATTGAGAACATTTGTCAATCTATATGTACTATGATTGGCGAATTGCTTCAAAAGCTCCTTTGTCAATCTCAACTGGGTCAGAAAAGGCATCCAGAACAATCCCTCTCACAGGAAGACTCTCCATCCCTTCCGCAGCAAACAAACAGTCCGTAAGAGGCAATTGCAACCAAGAAAATCGGTCATAATAGTCCTTGGGGATGTCCTGAATTTCTAAGAAGCAAGGATAAAAGTAGTCATCTCCCTTTTGCAGAATATCCGGTTTTAGGCGAGCACCTTCTTGTTCGTCACTCTCATCCATCAGATAAGGATTGAAGGGAACCCAGACTCTAGCTTGCTTCAATTCCTTAAACAAGGCCTCTATCGACTCTGTCGTTTTCTCCCTCAAATACTCTTTTTTATAGTCCGAGAGAGTCATTGACTTCTCTTTTTTAGCCGTTTTTTTCTTAAAAAACTGAAACATTCTCATTCCTCTTAGAAACTCTTAAATGTACTGACAAACTTGTCCATCGCGGTAGGCATTGTCAATCAAGCCACCACCTAGACACTCTTCACCATCGTAAAAGACAACTGCCTGACCTGGTGTGATGGCGCGTTGTGGTTCCGCAAAGATAACCTCTGCCTTGTCTCCTTTGACATGGACGGTCACCTTAGAATCAGGCTGACGGTAGCGGAATTTAGCCGTACATTCTAGCGTAAACTCCTCTGGCATATCACGAGTAAAGTGGACTTGACTAGCCTCTAAGCTTGTTGACATGAGCGAATCATGGTAGAATCCTTGGCCTACATAGAGGATGTTTTGGCTCAAATCTTTACCGACAACAAACCAAGGTGCATTGTCACCACCGTGTTGCCCACCGATCCCGAGTCCGCCACGCTGACCGATTGTATAATACATAAGACCAGCATGCTCTCCCATATCGCGACCATCCACAGTCATCATGCGACCAGGCTGTGCTGGTAGGTAGTTGCTGAGAAATTCTTTAAAGTTCTTTTCTCCGATAAAGCAAATTCCTGTTGAATCTTTCTTCTTAGCAGTTGCAAGACCTGCTTCTTCTGCTAGTCTGCGAACTTCAGGTTTTTCCAAATGTCCCAAAGGGAACATAGTCTTTTGGAGTTGTTCTTGCGAAAGTTGGCTGAGGAAATAGGTCTGATCCTTGCCATTGTCCACGCCACGAAGCATGTGAACGATGCCATCCTCATCACGCGCCACACGGGCATAGTGCCCAGTCGCTACATAGTCTGCTCCCAAGGTCATGGCATAGTCCAAAAAGGCCTTAAACTTGATTTCCTTGTTACACATAACATCTGGATTTGGCGTGCGTCCTGCACGATATTCCGCTAGAAAATACTCAAAAACGCGGTCCCAGTACTCTTTTTCAAAGTTGACAGAGTAGTAAGGGATGCCGAGCTGATCTGCTACTGCAGCCACATCCTTGTAATCTTCGGTCGCCGTACAGACGCCGTTTTCATCTGTGTCGTCCCAGTTCTTCATGAAGATACCGATTACATCGTAGCCCTGCTCCTTGAGCAAGAGAGCCGTCACCGACGAATCGACACCACCACTCATCCCCACGACAACACGTGTTTTAGAGTTATCACTCATGGTAAGTCTCCCATCTATTCGTTTATTCACGATTGAAGGTCGTGTGTGCTTAACGATTGAAGGTCGTTTGAGCAGTTTTCATTATAACATGCTTGGTTAGAGAAGACAAGGAAGAGGCTGACAATCGACCAACCTCTTACATAAGATACTTATTTATTCCAAACTACTCTTTATAGAAAAAAGTCCTATAAATTCGAGCAATAGTTAAAATACAAACAAATATAATTCCCAAAATAGATAACACTATTTTCATAAAACTCATTTCAGAACCTATAACATATATATGAAAAAGAGGGGCTAGTCCTACACATAGAGACAATAGATAACTAATAAATCTTATCTCACCAATTCCTGCAAAAAAATGTTTCATTTTAAATATCCCAATTTTACCTTCCATCTTTATAATCCACAAGCAAATCAATTGACTTCTCTTTTTTGAAAAATCTTGATAGCAAATTTACTCCACTTAAAGCCACTAAGATTTCAATCGTCAGAATTTCTCCAATAAAAAATGCAAACTGACAAAATTCCTGCTAAAATACTATCCTCCCAGCAAATAGAGAGTCAGCAAAAATAAAATAACCGAAATTGGCAGGAAAGCAGCTCGATTTGTTTTACAAAAAATGGCATAACAAAGACTACCTATCGAAAACGACAGAATAACTTCAATAGTTATCTTTAGAACAGGATAATATATATTTTTAATAAAAAGAATTAAAAGGATAAACAATACCAATGAACAAAGAACGGATTTGATATAAAATTTTAAATGAGTCATAATTTTTTTTTTTAGATTCTACCTACTATAGATAAAATCACCTTTCTTATTTTCTTCTCAGGATATCCACTTTAATTTCTATATTCTTATGATACAATATGTTTAATAGAATTCAATTTATTGTTAACTTTTTTCACGAAAAGGAGAACATCATGCGCTATGATTTCGGAAAAGTATATAAAGACATACGTGAGTCAAAAGGATTGACCCAAGAAGAGGTCTGTGGAAAGGTCCTTTCAAGAACCAGCCTTTCCAAGTTTGAAAGTGGCAAGGCAACTCCCAAATATGAAAACATGGAGTTTCTTCTCCGTCAAATCAATATGAGTTTTGAAGAGTTTGAATACATCTGCCATCTCTATCAGCCAAGCCAGCGAACAGAAATCATGCAAACCTATCTCAATACGAGTTCCATCTTTGGTACCAGTAGTCTAGTCAATTTATTTGAAACATGCCAAGACTATCTCAAGATCCATCACGATCTCCCTATAGAGGAAATCAGAGATATGCTGGAAGTTGTTATTTATATCCGTCAACACGGTACAGGACAGCTTTCAATCCAAGTGGAACAAACGGTCAAAAAGCTTTGGGAAAAAATTGAAAAACAAGATACATGGTATGAAAGTGACCTAAAAATCCTCAATACCATCCTTTTCAGCTTTCCCATTGAACACCTCCATCTGATTACTGAACAAATCTTGCAGCGCTTGGAAGAATATAAAAACTATCGACATTTATATGAATTACGAATGGCAATCCTACTCAATCTGTCCACCATTTACTTGTACAATCAAGATAAAAATACCTGTCAACAAATCTGCTACACCTTACTAGAGGATGCTAAGAAAAAGAGAAGATACGATATTTTGGCTATCACTTATGTTCGAATAGGTATTTGTACTAGTAATGATCATCTTATTCAAAAGGGCTTCTTCCTTCTGGAGTTAACTGATGAAACCTCAATGCTATCTCACCTCAAAAAGGAAGTAGAGACCTGTTATCAAGCAAAGGAAATATAAAAAAGTCGAGGAAATCCCTCGACTTTTGCATCTTATTCTGCTAGTTAGTTCTTAGTACCAGCCGTTGTTAAGCCAGAAGTTTTTAGCAGCTGACCATGAACCGTAACGTCCTGCAACGTAAGCATCTGCTACACGTTCTTGGTTTTCAGCTGAGTAGTCACCGTTCAAGTATGAATCTGTCAATTGGTAACGTCCGATGTAACGTCCGTTTGTAGCTGTGTAGCTACCGCCTGATTCTTTTTGAGCGATCCATTCTTTAGCTTCTGCTTCAGATCCGCTGACGGTTGAAGTTGATGCTGAAGTTTCTGTTGTAGCAACGGTTTCTTCTGCAACAGTTACACTTGCTGCTGGCGCTTCATAAGTTGTTGTTTCAGTAGCTGCAGGTGCTGCTACTGGAGCTTCTGCTGTCGCAGCTAAAGTAGTTGAAGTTGCTGGTGCTTCACCATCAATAACCAATACTTGGTCTACATAGATCAAATGAATATCTTTAATCTTATTTTTTTCTGCCAATTTTTCAACAGTTGTATTGTATTTTTCAGCGATTCCTGATAGAGTGTCACCTGATTTTACTGTGTAAGTTGTTGTTTCTTGTGCAAAAGCAAGTGATGGTGCAAGGAAAGCAAGTGCTGCTGCTACTCCTACAAGTCCTGTTTTAATTTTGTTAGTTGTTGATTTCATATTAAAAGATTCTCCTTCTTTCTTATATTTCCATCATACCCTACTATTATTACTGTTTCTTGACGGTTTTATGTAGAAATGTTACAAGACGATGTTTTATTTCACTTAATTAGCCTCTTTTTGTTACAAAAGGCTTGATTTTAGAGGCTTTATGGGGATTTTAGATATTTTATCATGGAATTGAGCGCTTGCATCTAATCTTTGATATAATAGAGGTAAGAATCTTTTTAAGGGGAAACAGATGCAATCACTTCGTTTTCAATCTGTCTTTGATATCATTGGACCAGTCATGATTGGCCCATCTAGTAGTCACACGGCAGGAGCTGTTCGTATCGGTAAAATCGTCTCTTCTATCTTTGACGATACTCCAACCGAGGTTGAGTTCCAGCTTTTTAATTCTTTTGCAAAAACCTATCGCGGGCATGGAACCGATTTAGCCCTTGTCGCTGGAATTCTGGGAATGGACACAGATGATCCAGAAATTCCAAATAGTTTAGAAATCGCCCACAAGCGTGGCATCAAAATAGTCTGGACTATCCAGAAAGACAGTAATGCCCCTCACCCAAACACTACGAAAATCACTGTTAAGAATGAGCACAAGACCATCAGTGTAACAGGAATTTCAATCGGGGGTGGTAATATCCAAGTGACAGAGCTCAATGGTTTTGCGGTATCCCTCAACATGAACACTCCTACCATCATCATCGTTCATCAAGATGTTCCAGGTATGATTGCTCACGTAACAGAGGCCCTCTCTCGCTTTGACATCAATATCGCTCAGATGAATGTAACTCGAGAAAAGGCTGGCGAAAAAGCCATTATGATTATCGAAGTTGATAGTCGCAACTGTGATGAATCTATCGAAGAAATTCGCAAAATTCCTCATTTGCACAATGTCAATTTCTTTCAATAGGAGAAAATATGTTTTACTCTATCAAAGAATTAGTCCAACAAGCTGAACTTGATTTTCAAGGCAATGTTGCTGAACTCATGATTAGGACTGAGTTTGAATTGACTGGACGCGAGCGCGAAGAAGTTCTCCTTCTCATGGAGCGCAACCTTGAAGTCATGAAGGCTTCTGTAGAACTTGGACTTAGCGAGAAGAAATCTCGTAGCGGCTTAACAGGTGGAGATGCTGCCAAGCTTGACCACTACATCAAAAAAGAAAAGACCCTATCAGACTTCACTGTCTTGTCTGCCGCCCGTAACGCCATTGCCGTTAATGAGCACAATGCCAAGATGGGTCTTGTTTGTGCGACACCAACCGCAGGTAGCGCAGGTTGTCTTCCTGCAGTTCTCACATCTGCTATTCAAAAACTCAATCTAACTCATGAACAACAACTAGACTTCTTATTCGCTGCAGGTGCTTTTGGACTCGTGATTGCTAACAACGCTTCTATCTCGGGAGCCGAAGGTGGCTGCCAGGCCGAAGTCGGTTCAGCTTCAGCCATGAGTGCCGCTGCCCTAACTCTAGCTGCAGGCGGAACGCCTTATCAAGCGAGTCAGGCTATCGCCTTCGTTATCAAAAACATGCTCGGCCTAATCTGTGATCCCGTTGCAGGTTTGGTTGAAGTTCCTTGTGTCAAGCGGAATGCCATGGGAGCAAGCTTCGCCTTCATCGCAGCCGATATGGCTCTGGCTGGTATCGAATCAAAAATTCCAGTTGATGAGGTCATTGACGCCATGTATCAAGTAGGATCTAGCCTCCCAACTGCCTTTCGTGAAACTGCTGAAGGGGGGCTCGCTGCCACACCTACAGGTCGTCGCCTTCAAAAAGAAATCTTCGGCGAATAATTTCATCATTATGAGGAGAATCAATGTCATCTATATCTGCTATCTTTTTTGACTTAGATGGAACGCTAGTGGATAGTTCTATCGGTATCCATAATGGTTTCACCTATACCTTTGACCAACTTGGAGTTTCTAGTCCTGGTGCCAAAATCATTCGAGGTTTTATGGGGCCCCCACTAGAAACCAGCTTTGCTAGTTGTTTGCCGACTGAGCAGATAGAGGAAGCCATCCAGCTCTATCGCTCTTATTATAAGGAAAAAGGTGTGTACGAAGCCCAACTCTTTCCACATATCAAAGATTTACTCGTAGAACTAGCTGAGCATTATCCTCTTTATATCACTACTACGAAGAATACACCAACCGCCGTTGACATGACTAGCAATTTTGGGATTGACCACTTTTTTGATGGCATTTATGGTTCAAGCCCTCAGGCCCTACACAAGGCTGATGTCATTCGTCAAGCTCTGGAAACTCATCATCTAGCTCCCGAAACAGTCGTTATTATCGGAGATACCAAGTTTGATATGATTGGTGCCCAAGAAACTGGCATTAAAAAACTAGCGGTAACCTGGGGATTTGGTGAGGAGAGAGACCTCATGGGCTATAATCCTGACTGGATTGCTCACCAGCCGACAGACATTTTACAGCATCTACAATTAAAACGTTAAACAAAAGACTCCCAGCCTAAAAGTTAGGTTTGGGAGCTTTTTGTCTGATCTTAATGAGGAGAATGACATTCCCCGTACTCATCCAATTATTCAAAAGGCGAAGCTTCTTCGCTTTCAACTTCATTAGGTCTATTGATTGTTACTATTTCTACTTCCTTACTTGGCATAGCTAGCAGAACTAATAGCGCAAAACGTCCAACCATTGGAACAAAGTGAAGGAAGATAAAGGCCCAGTGGAAACCTCCATCACGCAAACGGCGAATCTTTAACGCTAAAGTAGGCAACAGAAGGAGTAAAGCTAAAAGGGCATAAATCATGCATATCAGGATAACTAAAGTAAAGTTCAGAGAAGGACCCTGGTTTATCTCTTTATTGAAGATAAGGATATACAGGGGTAGGAACAAGATATGATTCATCAACCAAACCCACCAGAAGTCAGGACGTGTTGAGTGTCCTACAAAATCTACATAACCTTTTAAAAAATTTATATAAGCCCTAAACAAGATATTTCTCCTTTTTAAAAACAATATGCTATAAAGCGTACATTGTTTTAAAACACTCCCAAATCTATTTTTAGATATGGGAGTGTCAGATATTTGCTTAACAATATAAAAAAAACTCTAAAACAGATTCAATTGTAAAACCTGAACTTCTTAGTTTTTGTCTGATTCTTCGAATGGTGAAACTTCTACAACTTCTTCAGTTTCATTGATTGTTACTACTTCTACTTGTTTCGTTGGCATAGCTAACAAAGCTAAAAGGGCAAGAGGTCCAACCATAGGAATAAAAATGACAAAGATTAGAGCCCAGTGGAAACCAGCATCACGTAGACGACGAACTGTCAAAGCTAACATAGGTAACATTAAGGCTAGCCCGAAAATCATATAGATAATAGCAATTCCACCCAAGGCCATAAGAGCAGTCTCATTTCTTGGATTTGCTAGTGCCTTAAAATATGCTGAGTAAAAAGGGACAAGGAGGATCATGTTTGTTAACCAAATCCACCAATACTCTGAGCGTTTTGAACGACCTGTAAAATCTACATAACCTTTAAAGAAATTCTTATATGCGTTAATCATAAGTTACTCCCTAATTTTTTAATTCATACTCCATGAAAATTGAAAAACAAATCAGAAAGTCAGTTATAAACCATATCTAAGTACGGTAAAACGACACAGACCTTATTTACTTTGATTTTCAAATAGTATAAATTTAGTTTACCATAAATGTTCAACAATGACAAGTTCGTATAAAAATTGGTAAAGGACCATTCGTTATCATAAAAGGTATGATTCCACTCGCTTCTAACATGAAGCTAGGAATCATACCTTTTTCTTTTTTAATGAGTGTGAGTTGTTTCATTTGCAAAACCGATAATGGCTTGCTTCAACTCTGAACCTTGCAAGATACGGAATTCTTCAATCTTTTGATTGATAACTTCAAGTGGCATGACATTAACTTTACCAACAAAAATCTTATCCATGACTTGATTATCAACCAATTCAGTAGATACCAACAACTCCTCATAGAGTTTCTCACCTGGACGGATTCCCACTTCTACAATTGGAATTTCATTTTCAGTACGTCCACTGAGAAGAACCATTTTCTTGGCCAAATCATAAATTTTAACTGGTTTGCCCATATCAAGAATAAAGACTTCTCCATCTTTAGCATAAGCTCCTGCATGGATCACTAAACGGCTAGCTTCTGGAATGGTCATAAAGTAACGAGTCATACGGAAGTCTGTCACAGTCACTGGACCACCCTCTGCAATCTGACGCTCAAATACTGGAATCACACTACCACGGCTACCGAGAACATTCCCAAAACGAACCGCACAATAGGTAGACTGGCTACGTTGGTTAAATCCTGTAACAATCAACTCTGCCACACGTTTGGTAGCTCCCATAACATTTGGTGGATTAACAGCCTTATCTGTCGAAATCATGACCATCTTCGGTACCTTAGCGGCGTCAACTGCCTTGGCAACATTATAAGTTCCGAGGATATTATTCTTAAAGGCTTCTTTGGGATTACGTTCCATCATTGGCACGTGCTTATGGGCAGCAGCGTGGTAAACAATGGCTGGTTGGTACTGCTCAAATACTTGAAGCAAGCGATCGTAGTCTTGGATGTCTGCAATCACAGGAACATAGTCAATTCCTTGGAAGCTACGAATCAATTCATGATAGATCAGATAAATGGAGTTTTCCCCATGCCCCAAGAGAACCACGCGCTCTGGATTAAAGCGACTAACCTGACGGCAAATCTCAGACCCGATAGAACCTCCTGCACCTGTTACTAAGATGGTTTTTCCAGTAATTTCTGAGCCTAGGCGTGACTCATCTAGTTGAATTTCTTTACGTCCCAAAAGGTCCGTAATATCGATTTTTTGGAAACCACCTACCTGAGGATGCAATCCTTGTACAACCGACTCAATCTTGGGCATCTTATAACACTTCAAGCCAAGTTGGTTACACATTTTTAGGATACGCTCATACTCGGATGGATCAAGAGAAGGAATCGCAACGATAACTTTTTCAATCTGATGACGTTTTGAGAGTTCTGGTAACTGTTCATAAGATCCTAAGACTGGGATTCCTCCTAGTTTTTGACCTTTTTTCTTTTCATCATTGTCCAAAACACCCACTAACTCAAGATCACTCGTAGGATGCTGGTAGCTGTTCATAAAGAGAGCTCCACCGTCTCCCGCACCAATCAAGAAGGTACGACGATGTTCCCCTTCTCCATCACTCTTTTTACGTCTAGAATAGATCAACTGCCAAGTGATACGAGGGAAGAGAATCAAGAAGGTTGTCAACAAGATAAAGAGGACAATAAAGCGCACAGAGAAAAGTGGCAAGAAGGCATAACAAAGAAGATAAGACAAGACACTGCTGACACTTACTCCGATGAATATCTTCATAAAGTCTGTGATTTTGCTATAGCGACTAATGCTGGCATTAAGCCCCCAGAATCCAATCATGATTTGATAGAAAAGGAAGGTCAAGCTAGTATAGATGACATAGTCCACAGGAGCTGGATTGATCAATCCATAAAACAAGATATAAGAAACAATGATTGAGGAAATCATGCTGGCAGCATCAAAAATCCCCCAAAAGACTTGTTTTTGTTGTTTATTTAACACTTCAACCAGATCAATTACATAATCTGTCATTTTTTTATTCATGTGAATGGTATCCTCCTACACAAAATCACATTTTCTAGTAATTACAAGACATTTTTTAAAACTGATGAGCTATTTGCTTTTTCTCAATAGTTTTAAAAAGATAAATTGTCGCACAAAGCCTGGACATAGGGCAACGACAACTTGGATTAAAACACTTTTCAGATATTCACCATAAGAAATCTGTCCACGCGCGTGCATTCTTTGACGTGCTTGGCGATAGAGTTTGAGATAACGAAGACCACCACGGCGTTCAAACATCCCCGCTCCCACGCGCACCTTACACAGAATCTGGTCCACATTCCCAGTCCGAGCACCAGCGCTAATCATATTGAGCCAGAGGAGGTCATCTTCCATATAAAGACCGTCTTCGTAGTTGCCTGCTTTTAAAACCATCTCTCTTTTGAACATAACAGTCATGTGATTAAAGGCACTTCTCATACGTTGGTAAGCAATGATATCCTCATGCTTAATCGGTACACGACGGTAAGACACAATCTCGTCAGGTTGGTCAATAAATTCTGCGATATGACCACCCAGCAAGTCCAAGTTTTCCTTTTCCATCAAGTCAAACTGTTGTTCGAAACGGTCTTCGACTGCAATATCATCTGTATCCATACGAGCAATGACGTCATATTGGCACTGTAAGACACCGTACTGAAGCGCCAAACCTAAGCCGCGATTTTGCTCAAGCGGACAACGTTTGATTGGAATACTTGACTGTGCTTCCAATTTTTCCAAAACTTGATAGAGTTCAGGTGTCAGTGGTCCATCTTCGACGATTACCACTTCGCTAGGTTTGAGCGTTTGATGTAAGATACTCTCTACTGCCTCTTCTAGAAAGGCTGGATTTTCTTTAACATAGACTGACATCAAGACACTAAATTTCCGATTTTCAGACACAGTAGTTCTCCAATTTATAGATTTTCTTTCACTATTTTATCACAAATTCCCAGACTTTCCTATTTTTATTTGAATCCCAGAAAAAAACTAGTAAACAACTCGTCCTACTTTACTTTTATTTAGTTTAAGTAAAACACCGAATCTCCCTGCTCTGGCTTGACATCTCTTAGAAAAAAACCTAAAATAAGCTGTTATAAAAATCATCTTAGAGAGGTTCACATGAAAAAACGATCACTCTTTTTTATTCTAGGAATTATCTTAATCGGAGCGGTCTTAAGAGCTCCTTTTACGGCCTTACCGACTATTTTAGGAGATATTGCTCAAGGTTTAGGAGTTGAGGTCAGCTCACTTGGAGTTTTGACCAGCCTTCCTCTCTTAATGTTTGCTCTTTTCTCCTCTTTTGCGACGCGTTTGGCTCAAAAGATTGGACTCGAGCACCTTTTTACCTACAGCCTCCTCGTCTTGACCGTGGGTTCAGCGATTCGTATCTTTAATCTCCCACTACTTTATCTGGGAACCCTACTCATCGGAGCTAGTGTCGCTATTTTTAACGTACTTCTTCCTAGTGCCATTCAGGCCAACTATCCACAAAAGATTAGTCTCCTGACGACGGTTTATGTGACTTCCATGGGAATCGCAACAGCTCTTGCTTCCTATCTCTCTGTTCCCATTACTCAGGCGACATCTTGGAAAGGCTTGATCCTCTGCCTATCCTTTGTCTGCCTACTCACTTTAGCTGTCTGGTTTCCCAATCATCGCCACAATCATTTTCTAGAAGGACATGAGAAAAAACAAAAGAAAGAGAACATTCTAAAAGACAAGAAAGTTTGGGCTATTATTGTATTCGGCGGACTTCAGTCCTTGCTCTTCTATACTAGCATGACCTGGTTACCAACCATGGCCATCAGTGCAGGACTATCTCATACGGACGCTGGTCTTCTGGCTTCTATCTTTTCACTGATCAGTATCCCCTTCTCGATGACCATTCCAAGTTTAACAACTCGTTTGTCCAATCGTCACCGTCAAATCATGCTGACAGTCATCTCTCTCGCTGGAATGCTTGGAATTGCTATGCTCCTATACCCGAGCAAGAGTTTCCTTTACTGGTTAGTAGCGCATCTCTTGATTGGTACTGCTTGTAGCGCTCTTTTCCCTTATCTCATGGTTTGCTTCTCCATCAAAACTAGCTCCCCTGAAAAGACAGCCCAATTATCTGGACTTGCCCAGACCGGTGGTTACATCCTAGCAGCCTTTGGACCAACTCTGTTTGGCTATAGTTTTGACATGTTTCAATCTTGGATTCCAGCTGTTCTGGCTCTCCTCATCATTGATGTAATCATGACAATCTCCCTCTTTATGGTGGATCGAGCGGATAAAATCCTTTAAAAGGTTGAAATTCAACTCAACGAGAAATACTTTTCAAGCCAGACGGATGTCTGGCTTTTTTGGGGATTCGAGATATAAAATCATCATAGATATGCTAGTAGAATAATCTTGTTTTTGATATAATAAAATATGTAAAAACTAATAGTGAAACGAAAAGGCAGATTAGTTTTAACTAGCAATAATTACTATTTCAAAGTGAGGGCATAGTATGGATGAACAGAAATACAATTTGGAACAAAGTTTAGAAGAGTTAGGTAAGCTCCTTGACTTATCGGTCAAGGAAACAGATAAGGCTATATGTGAAGCTCTAGCAGAAAAAGCAAGAATAATTTATGAACAATACTCTGAATCAGAAGACACTGCTTTACTTTATGCTATGCTTCTTTTCAATTTGTTGGTTGAACAAGTGAATGTTGAGGAGCGAATAAACACTGCAAAAAACATCAAAGAAATTTTCGAGCGTTTCAACCAGTCTGAAGACATTGCTTTACAATATATTATGACTTTAGTAAATTTATCAGCTAAACAAGAAAATGTTGAGGAGCGAATAAACACTGCAAAAAACATCAAAGAAATTTTCGAGTGTTTCAACCAGTCTGAAGACATTGCTTTACAATATGCTATGGCTTTAGTCAATTTATCAGCTAAACAAGATAATGTTGAGGATTTACTGAAGACTAGCAAAGCAGTCAAACAAATTTTTGATAGCTTCAAGCACTCTGAAGATATTGCATTACATTATACTAGAACTTTAGCCAATTTGTCGTTTGAACAAGAAAATGTTGAGGAGCGATTGAACACTGCCAATGCAGTTGAACAAATTTTTGATAGCTTCAAGCACTCTGATAGTATTGCCTTACGGTATGCTATGGTTTTAGTTAATTTGTCAGCTAAACAAGAAAATGTTGAGGATTTACTGAATACTGCCAATGCAGTTGAAAAAATTTTTGATAGCTTCAAGCACTCGGAAGACATTGCTTTACAATATACTAGAACTTTAGCCAATTTGTCATTTGAACAAAAAAATGTTGAGGATCGATTGAAAACTTCCATTGCAGTCAAACAAATTTTTGATAGCTTCAAGCACTCTGAAACCATTGCATTACATTATACTATAGCTCTAGCCAATTTATCAGCTAAACAAGAAAATGTTGAGGAATTACTGAACGCTGCCAATGCAGTTGAACAAATTTTTGATAGCTTCAAGCACTCGGAAGACATTGCTTTACAATATACTAGAACTTTAGCCAATTTGTCATTTGAACAAGAAAATGTTGAGGAATTACTGAACACTGCCAATGCAGTCAAACAAATTTTTGAGCTCTTCAAGCATTCTGAAAGTATTGCATTACGTTATGCTATGGCTTTAGTTGATTTGTCAGCTAAACAAGAAAATGTTGAGGAATTACTGAACACTGCCAAGGTAGTTGAACAAATTTTTGAGCTCTTTAAGCATTCTGAAGATATTGCCTTACATTATGCTATGGCTTTAGTCAATTTGTCAGCTAAACAAGAAAATGTCGAGGATCGATTAAACGCTGCCAAGACGATCAAACAAATTTTTGAGTTCTTTAAGCATTCCGAAGCCATTGCATTACGTTACACAATGGCTTTAGTCAATCTGTCAGCTAAACAAGGAAATGTTGAGGAATTACTGAACACTGTCAAGGAAATCGAACAAATTTTTGAGCTCTTCGAGCATTCTGAACGCATTGCCTTACATTATACAATGGCTTTAGTCAATTTGTCAGTTAAACAAGGAAATGTTGAGGATCGATTGAACACTGCTAAGGCAGTTGAACAAATTTTTGAGCTCTTCAAGCACTCTGAAAGTATTGCATTACGTTATGCTATGGCTTTAGTCAATCTGTCAGCTAAACAAGAAAATGTTGAGGAATTACTGAATACTACCAATAAAATCGAACAAACTTTTGAGCTCTTCAAGCATTCTGAAGATATTGCCTTACATTATGCTATGGCTTTAGTCAATCTGTCAGCTAAACAAGGAAATGTTGAGGAATTACTGAACACTGTCAAGGAAATCGAACAAATTTTTGAGCTCTTCAAGCACTCTGAAAGTATTGCCTTACGGTATGCTATAGCTTTAGCCAATTTGTCATTTGAACAAGAAAATGTTGAGGATCGATTGAACACTGCCAATAAAATCGAACAAACTTTTGAGCTCTTCAAGCATTCTGAAGACATTGCCTTACGGTATGCTATGGCTTTAGTCGATTTGTCAACTAAACAAGGAAATGTTGAGGAACGTTTAAACACTGCCAATAAAATCGAACAAGCTTTTGAACTCTTCAAACATTCTGAAGATATTGCCTTACATTATGCTATGGCTTTAGTCAATTTGTCAGCTAAACAAGAAAATGTCGAGGATCGATTAAACGCTGCCAAGACGATCAAACAAATTTTTGAGTTCTTTAAGCATTCCGAAGCCATTGCATTACGTTACACAATGGCTTTAGTCAATCTGTCAGCTAAACAAGGAAATGTTGAGGAATTACTGAACACTGTCAAGGAAATCGAACAAATTTTTGAGCTCTTCGAGCATTCTGAACGCATTGCCTTACATTATACAATGGCTTTAGTCAATTTGTCGTTTGAACAAGAAAATGTTGAGGAATTACTGAATACTGCCAATGAAATCAGACAAATTTTTAAACTCTTCAAGCATTCTGAAGATATTGCCTTACATTATACTATGGTTCTGTTCAATTTGGCGGTTAAACAAGAAAATGTTGAGGAATTACTGAATACTGCCAATGAAATCAGACAAATTTTTGAACTCTTCAAGCATTCTGAAGATATTGCCTTACATTATGCTATGGCTTTAGTCAATTTGTCAGCTAAACAAGAAAATGTTGAGGAACGTTTGAACACTGCAAATAAAGTCGAACAAATTTTTAAGCTCTTCAAGCATTCTGAAGATATTGCCTTACGTTATACTATGGTTCTGTTCAATTCGTCTGTTGACCAAGAAGAGGGCGAAGAATTACTGAATACTATCAATAAAATCGAACAAATTTTTGAACTCTTCAAGTATTCTGAAGACATTGCATTACGCTATGCTAAGACTCTAGTCAATCTTTCAAATCTGCAAGATGATATCGAGGATATAGTTAATAAAATATTAGATATCTTAAAAAATGTTTCTAGCGTTGAAATATTTAATATTCTAGTGGATATGTTACAAAACAACCCTGCTATAAAATTGGATACAGATAAGATTCCAACTACTAGTCTCACAAAAATTTTAGATAAGCTGTGTTTAAATTCTAATATCGACACAGACAGAGAACTACTAATTCGTGCTTTAAACCTTAAACTTGGTTCAGATCGTAAACTAGTTTTAAATACAAAATATGATATTTTAAATGGTTGGATTGAATACTATAAAGAGGTTAAAGATAAAGATAAACTCAATCAACTAATAGATATCTATAGGATCGTTCAAGAAATCAAATTTAAACTTGGTTTGAAAGAAGATAATAAGGAGCTTCAATTTGGTCATTATACCAAAGGGAGTACTCTACAAGTTATGTTAGATCAAGAGGAGAATGAAAAGAAGAAAAATACTTTTTCGGTATCTGGGAAAACTCGCTTGTATAATGCTAATTATATGAATGATCCTGAAGAAGGAATCGTCATAGAAAAGATATTAGGTTTAGATAGACGAGATATCTTAGAACCAAGCTCATGGTTTTTAATGAGTTTTACTAGCAAAACGGATGATCTAGCTATGTGGTCCCAGTATGGTGATGATGCCAAAGGTGTTTGTCTAGTACTTCGTGAAGATGATTTTTCTAGATTTACTTCCTTCAATGATGTTTCGTGGCGTAAAGAGGCCATCCCCATAGTAGAGACAGTGAATACGATAGAATCTACTCTATTGTACGATTTAAAAAGCTCACCAAATGAATTAAATAATATTAAACCAACTATAGCTATTAAAGATGAAGAAAAAAGATCGAAATCTGAAAAAAAAGAGAATGTACCAAAAGGGAATAGTGATTATCTCTATAGAATAGCCTATGTTAAAAATATAGATAAAGATAAAGATATAGATGAAGATATAGAACTTGAACAAACCGAACTATTTAGTAAGTCCGAAATAGAAGATTTAGCAAAAATGTTGAATAGTTTAAAGAAAAAACTAGATAGTGGTTCAAAAGTTAAGGAGGAGAACTATCAAAATGCTATTTCTGAATGTATCGAAGAAATTCGCTACTTATTTAAATCTGTCGATTACAAATATGAAAATGAACTTCGTATCTTACGCTATGCCAACCTAGACCCTAGCAATAAGGAAATAAAAATTGATAAAACCTCTGGAGTAGGTAAACTTTATGTAGAACGAAAAAATTCAATTCAAATCGGTGAAGTTATTTTCGGTCCCAAGTTTCCGAATCCTGAGTATGTAACTCCTTTACTAAAACTATTGGATGGAAATATTGATTATAAAAAATCTACGATAAAATTCAGATAGATACATTCCTATTCTCTATTCTAAATAACACTCATAAAATCTAAGAGAATTTACCTAAAATCCAAATGATATGAAAGCCAGACTGAGTCTGGTTTTTTTGTATCTTCACAACATTTTAAAAAGTATAGATTTACCAAGCATACTGCTGTTCCTACGCGCAAAAATGGTATAATAAAGCTAGGAAAGCTCCGGTTACAATTTATTAGAAGTAGCACTATTTGGGTACATAAAAGATTATTACTTTGGGAATTGATAGTTGAAGCGATGCTAAAGTAGAAATTATAAACGTCTGCATTTATGATTGTTTTAATGCCATTAAGTAATTTTGATTGGATAAAAAATCTCGATTAACCAAAGACCATTGAATCATGTAAGGAGAAATTTGTATGCTAGCAAAAGCAGGGGACGTCTATTGTGTTTACAATTTCCATCTAAAAAAATACATAGCTTGCCAGATAACCAAGATCGAAGAGGGGGAGAAAAAGTCGCAGGCTGTCCTACTGTCATTAGACTGGTCAGGAGAACAACCTCTTAGAGAAGAAGAACCATCTTCTTTGAAGCCACTCTATATAGATTTTATGTACTGGGAAAGAAACTTACAGCTTAGTAATGTTGATATTCATGTACCGTCACATTATATTTTTATTGGTAATACAACACCATTAACAACTGAAAGCACAAACACATATGCTATGTTTTGGGGGAATGGTTACGATATTTATAGGCAACTGAAATGGCAAGAAATACCAAAAGAAAAAAGAGATTTATTTAAGAAAGCAGATAAAAGCAAGGAAAAAGTTTCATTTGCAGGAAATGAGTGCCGTATTTCTAAACACAATATCAATGACGAGTGGACGCCTTTTGAAGACGCATTAGAATTAAAGGTCTTTCCTTGTTTATCTAAGTTGACATTAACGAGATGGCACAAAAATTTATATGAGTATTTACAGTCAACTCCTTTTATTACAGAACTAGTTCTTAAAAATCATGGACAAACAAAACTGGATTTTTCCAAGACATCCATACATCGGCTTTCCATTGATTTGACAGGCGTAGAGGAACTTAGATTGAACAATGATTTGGAGGTGCTAGTCTTATTAGGAGACATGAGCGACAATTGTCAGATACTTGTAAAGGACCATGGAGCCAGCTTACGATTACAACTTGATCGTTCTCTACCTAAGGTGCTGGGTTTAAAAGATTTAGGAGCCATCCATTGTTCTAACATCCTTGAAATAGATTTTGCGCAAGTCTTGAATAACTATCCAAGGCTTAGGGAATTAAGATTGTGGGGGAAACCTGGTCATATTCTTAATTTCCACAAATTATCAGAGTTCAAAGAGTTAGTCAATTTTTCCACTGTTGATTTGTTTGGCTTTACTGCAGAGGATATTCCCAAACCAGAAGATTTACCTCGATTAAGCATGTTTTGGATGAGCAGCTTACCAGAAGAGGCCGCTAAAATAGCCAAAAAATATTATAAAAAACAGCAGGACAAGGGACTGAATCTTTGGATAACAAAACCGAGAAAAGCTGAATGGCTAGCCCAAAACCTAGATAATCCATTTCGCTCATGGGATGGACAAGAAAATATTTCAACCGCAAACGAAAAAAAAGCAGCCTCTCTATATAGAAAGACTAGAGCAAGTGTTATAAAGCTTCTAGGAAACCCCAACGAGGACACTATGAAACACATAGAAGTCCTCATAAGAGAATATACTCAAGGTTTCAATAAAATGGACAAGCGTAACTGTTTTATTGAAACAATCGAGAGAGAGGATATCTATGATGCCCTGGTCGAGATCTTAGATTTACTACCTGAAGATTTAGGGATGGACAAAGAAAAATTTATAGAAATCTTTGATGAGCTAAAAGATTTTTAAATGAGAAGCCTTTCTAGTTCATTCTTGAAACGGAGATTATCATGACTAACTTTATACAGACTATCACAGTAGAAAATCGGCAGGTCGACAAAGAAAATTACTTTACAATCGGCTACTCTCCAGAGATAGAAAAATCTTTACTGTGTGTTCATATTTCTTGGATTGCTAGTTACGACCGTTATTACGAGTTAGATGACGGAGATTTGGCTCTCTTTGAAAGGAAACGAGAAGCATTTCTCAAAAAATATGAAAAAGAAATCAAGGCTTATCGGACTGAAAGATTGATTGGTTCTGGGGCCTTGAGGGATTACAATTTCAGATCCTTGCCTGAGAATATCCTAAAAAACTTGGATAGCTATCCTCCATTTAACGGATATGTCTATCAAAACGGCATCCTCTGTGCCAAAATCAAGATTGAAGACAAGTATTTTTATCTTCCGCCCATTTATGATGAGGATTACAGATAAGCATTGCCCCAAATTGATACAAAACATCCTCCAATCTTCTAGTTTTCATTAGAAGATTTTTTATATATAAAAATTTTACACATATTGCTTGACAGGGCTTACAAATAGATGTATGATGTATGTGTAGAATAATTATATATAAAATTTTTACATACTAAAAAAGGAGGTGCCCCATGTATTTTCCAACATCAGCGGCTTTGATTGAATTTCTCATCTTGGCCATCCTAGAACAAGGGGATTCCTATGGTTATGAGATTAGCCAAACCATTAAACTCATTGCCAAAATCAAGGAATCTACCCTCTACCCCATCTTGAAAAAACTGGATACCAACCGCTATCTGACTACATACTCTCGCGAATACCAAGGTCGGATGCGGAAGTACTACTCCTTGACAGAGATTGGGGAGGAGCAACTATTTGTACTCAGAGAAGAGTGGACACTCTACACTGACACTATCAATGGCATCATAGAAGGGAGCATTCGCCATGACAAGAACTGAATATTTGAATCAGCTTGAAGCCTATCTGATGAAGCTTCCTCAATCTGATCGCATTGAAGCCATGGATTACTTCAAAGAACTCTTTGATGATGCGGGTCCAGAAGGTGAGGAGGAGCTTATCGCTAGCTTGGGAAGTCCAAAAGAAGCTGCCCATGATGTCCTGACTACACTTCTTGATAAGAAAATCAACGAAGAAAATTCCAGCAAGAACGACCGCCATATTTTACGCATCGCTCTACTAGCCCTTCTTGCAGCTCCTATCGGAATTCCGGTCGGAATTGGTCTTCTCATGGCTATCATCGGGATTTTTATCGCTGCTGTCAGCGTACTTATAGCCTTCTTTGCTGTATCAGCAGCTGGAATGGTTCTCGGAGCTATTCTCCTATTTGAAAGCTTCTACGTCCTGGCTGAATCTACATCTGCTTTTATTCTGATTTTTGGTGGAGGTTTACTAGCTATCGGAGCTTCATCCCTAGTCTTGCTAGCAACTTCCTATGTGACCCGTTTCTTTGGATTACTAGTCCTTCGACTTATCCAATGGATTCTTAATAGAGGAAAGAGAGGTGAAAGACATGCGTAAATGGACAAAAGGATTTCTTATCTTTGGTGTTGTTACCAGTATCATTGGTTTTTCCATGATGATCATCGGGATCCAAACAGATGGTGTCAGAAGCCTCCTTGCAATGTCTCAAAATCCAGTATTTGAAAGTCGAATGGAAGAACTCGTTTTTGATCAAGATATTGAAAATCTAAACATCTCACTAACAGAACATTCGCTTGTCATTACGGAGTCAAGCGATGATAAGATTCACATCCAGTACCATCCAACCATCTCTGAAAAAGAAAATCTTCAACACTCTATCAAAGAGAAAAGTCTTGAAATAACTGACACCAAGTCAACTACACGTCGCTCTATAGGTTCTAGTATCGAGGGTATTCTCTATATCGCAAGCGGAATTTCTAGTCGCAATGATGAAGTTGTTCTCTCATTACCAAGAGGAAAAGACTTAAAAAATCTAACTGCCCAGGTAAACCATCGTATCCTTTCAATTGCTAATGCAAAACTCAGCAATGCCAAGATTCTGTCAAATGGCTATCTTCTTCGTATCACTGATAGCGAGATTAAAAATAGCCAACTAACCACAGTTGGAATTGTCAATGTATTTGAAACCAGTCTAACAGATAGCCGCATCCAAGCAGATCATGAACATATCAAGGCAGACGATATCCAAGTGCACGGTAGAGTGGAATTCGAGGCAAGAAAAGATATCTCACTCGAGTTATCCCAAAAGGAACTTGAGCGAATCAATGTTGAGTTTTCTGCTGAACATGGTGATATCTATCGTTGGCATCGAGACAGACGTGACATACCTACGGGAGGCAGTAAAGGTGAAGCATTAGCGAACCCTTACAAAACAGAAAAAAAAGATACGCAAGATCTCCTCGTCGCAAAATCGAATCAAAGTATCTATTTCCCCTAATAAGATCGCTTGCTTTCTTATAGAAATCATGAATAAAGACAACTAGTAGTTACTACTCAAAAATTAATCAAAAAAAGGGAGGTCTATTATGACTCAAGAATGGTTTGAAAGTGCTGATTTCGAAAAAACAGCCAACAATGATAAAAAAGATAGCCCATCCGACTCAGTTCTCCTTGAAGAAGATGCAGAGACAAGAGAAGAGGCGCCAGTAGTTGAGGAAAATCCTCAAGCCAACCCAGAAGATAAGGAAACTAGTGAGGAAACTGTAGAGACTGAAGAGCTCGCTGAAAAATTAGAAAAGATAGACGAGTCAGAAGAACCTGTTAAAGAAGTTTCTCAGAAAAGTCAATCTTTGACTAGCAAGTCTTTGGAAAGTCCGTTTTTACCAGATTCTGTATCTACAAAAACAGCAGTATTTGCAGTTTTCAAAGAAGAACTGGCTGATCAGTGGGTTTGGCTACAAGGAGCCCTTAAAGAACCGACAGCAAGCATTGATACAGATAAAAAACATAGTTATAATGCCTTTGCGCTGCTGACCATATTTTCTGCTCTTAGTTTCTTCTGTGCGATTTATCATATCAAGCATGACTACTACGGCCATATGGCGGCTATCAACTCTCATGCCATCGAGCAGTTCCCTTCACTGAATCTCTTTTCTATCTTCTCCATCTTGGTAGCTACAAGCTTATTCTTCTTTTCTATCCTTATGGGTGGATTCGTGGTTAAACGTTTTGTCAATCAGGACAATGACTGGACACTAGAAAAAGCCTTGCAAGAGTACAGCAGACTCTTCGCCCTTCCACTCCTGCTCACGGGTATTGCGAGTTTCTTTGCCTTCTTTAATAGTCTACGCTTTGCGGCTCTTCTCTGCCTCATTAGCATTGGTCTGGTACTTCTTGCCAACCTCTATACCATCTCAAGACCAAGTAAAGATAGCCAAACTGACTCCTTCTATCGCCTTCTCTTAGCATTTCTAGTTAACGGTGGTATCCTATTTCTCTTCTTCCTAGCGGAAATGACTCTGGTTTTTGAATATTTACGAATCCTAGCTTTTATGTAAGATAAAGGTAGCGAGATAGAAAGATATTAGCTTTAGAGGATCATTACTATAAAATTTTAAAAACAAAAAAAGCGAACAAGACAGAATTCTGATAATCAGAAAACTAATCTTGTCCGCTTTTTAACTTTATAGAAACTTTTGTCACAGATTCCTTATTTATCTATTTGCTAAAGCTTCAAAATCTTCCCCCAAAACAGGTCCTACCACTATTTGGTTGGCATCCAAATCCTGACAAAGTTCCTTTGGAAGAACTTCTAAAAAGGCTTGGTAATCCAGTCTAGCTACCGCTTCATAGTCTTCAGGTTTAGAACCATCTCCAGAGATTTTCACCAGGTCAATCTCCCAGACAAGATCCTTACCAGCCAACTGCTCAACATAAGGCACAGGAACAACAGGACCTTTTGGCAAAATAGTCTTTACTCCTTGAGCCAGGTGGTAGATTCCATGAACCTTACCCTCACTATCTGGGTAGAATTTAGCACTTGCAGGATAAGCATCTGACCCTTGAACCCTCTTAACTAATTCTTCAAAACGTGCCAGTCCATCTTCTTCTAGGAAACTTTCCAAATCCTTCTTATCAAAGTAAATAGTTGATAGAATACCCTGACAGAAACCTAAACGAGCAGCCTTATCAGCTAGATAGTTCTTAACCGTTTCTTGGAAATAGTTTTCCAAATCAAAGTCTGCCAAACCTTCAACAGATTCACCAACCTTGCTAGACAAGGCTTGCAAGAGAGCTTCTACAATTTCCCAGTCAGCTCTTGTAATTAAGTCAGGAATGATCACTTGATAGCCTTTTTGAGCATCTACATAACGAACTTTAAAGAGAAATTGAGACTTACCTACGATTCCACACTCGATATACTCAAGGCGATTGAGGGGTTGACGAAGATAGACAGCATCATAACTATGTGACTCTAAGCCATCTACTAGGGCCAAGACTGACTTAGCTGTTAGAATCTCCTGTTGTCCTAAAATACTTTGTTTATTTGGAATAAAAAATGTTTTCACCATAAATGGTCTCCTTTGAAATCGTTTACATATAGTATACACCATTTTCCTGAAAGATGCAGAAACAAATTTAAGATTTTTTAGTCAAAAGCATAGAAAAACAGCCCATCAGGACTGTTGATACTATTATACAACTTCAGAATGATCTAGGTTCTCACCAATCGCTGCTAAACGCTCGATAACTTGGTCTTGCGTCAATTCATGTTCTAAAACATAGCGATTACGTGGGTGAACACGGCACTCGTGTGAGCAACCACGGAGATATTTATCTTCGTTGTCTTCTGATGCCAAGATACGACGGTTACAAAATGGATTTCCACAGTTGACATAGCGTTCACATGGTGTTCCATCAAACCAATCCTTCCCTACAATGGTTGGATTGACATGGTTGACATCGACTGCGATACGCTCGTCAAAGACATACATTTTTCCATCCCAAAGTTCGCCTTGAACTTCTGGGTCTTTCCCGTAAGTGGCGATTCCTCCATGCAATTGACCCACGTCTTTATAGCCTTCACGAACCATCCAACCAGAGAATTTCTCACAACGGACTCCACCAGTACAGTAAACAACGACGCGCTTGTCCATGAATTTTTCCTTGTTATCACGAACCCATTGTGGTAATTCACGGAAATTGCGGATATCCGGACGAATAGCTCCACGGAAATGTCCAAGATCGTACTCGTAGTTATTACGAGTATCAAGGACAACTGTATCTTCGTCTAGAAGAGCTTCTTTGAATTCTTTTGGAGACAAGTAAGTACCTGTTGTTTCAAGGGGATCGATGTCGTTGTCAAAGTTATCATCCTCTAAACCAAGGTGGACAATCTCTTTCTTGTAGCGAACAAACATCTTCTTGAAGGCTTGCTCACTTTCTTCGTCAATCTTGAACCAGAGGTCTTCCATACCTGGAAGGCTGTGAACGTAGTCCATGTATTTTTGCGTTGTTTCGTAGTCACCAGAAACGGTTCCGTTGATCCCTTCGTCAGCCACTAGGATACGGCCCTTGAGCCCGATAGACTTACAGAAAGCCAAATGGTCTGCAGCAAATTGTTCCACGTTCTCAATTGGGACATATTTATAGTAAAGTAAAACTCGAATATCTTTTGTCATAAGATTGATTCTCTTTTCTAAGATTAAATTATCAGAATTTTTCATTCAACTATACCAGTATACTCCCCCAAGAAAGCGAATGCAATTTATTTGACTGAAAATTGAAAACAAGACCATTTTCAGATCTTGTTTCAACTAAATATTCGATGAAGAAAGGTTAACAAAAATGGTAAGGTTGCTACAATATTATTAATCACATGGACTGCATAGCTAGGATAGATACTCTTGGTATAACGAGTTAATCCAGCACAACATACTCCAAATGTCGAAAAAACAAGAATATCTAAGAAATTTGGAAAGCTAGAAAAGTGCGGAAGAGCAAATAAAACCGAAGGAAGAATCAGGTCAAGTCCAAGCTTCGAATCTTTAAAGAAGGCGTGTTGGAACAAACCCCTATAAATCAACTCTTCCATCAGAGGACCTAGGAAAAATAAGGTCAGGTAGAGCCCCAACTCAGCAAAATTTGTCCCACTATAGCCGATTAGTACAGCCCAGCCTTCAGAGGTTGACTGTACATGTCTTGCCGTTTGAAAATTAAAAGATATGCAAAGTACAGTTACGAAAACCGTCAAAACTGTATACCATAGCCATTTTTTCTTTGGAATAACAAAAAGATATCCATGGCCTGTCTTGACTAGTATCCAAATCATGAGGCCAATAAAGACAAGACTGATAAGATTTTTAATCCAGAAAAAATTCCCAATCTGAGAAGAAAATTGCCAGTAATTTTGGACCACAAGTGTTAGCTGAGAGAGTCCATATATGAAAAATAAGTAAGATAAGATTGCACTGATTTTAAAGAGTAGATGGTATTTTTTCATGTGTCTGCGTCCAACGTTATATGTAAGAGTAAATATATGATTTTGAATACAAATAATTATATGTAAATACTTTAAAAAGAATCACCACCTCATCTGGAAAAACCAGACAAGGCAGTGATCGCTCTTTTTAGGAATGAATACACGAAATCAATCTATCTTAAGATTTTTTGTTTTTCAAGAATTCGTCGTATTGTTTTTGCATTTCATCCAATACTTTTTGGTAAGCACCTTCAGATTTAAGTTTTTCCATCAATTCTGGAATAGCTTTTTCTGGGTCTACAGTACCAGTGTTGATAGCTGTATCGAATTGTTGCATAGTGTTAGTGATAGCTGAGATTTCAGATTTCACGTTGTCAGTGTTAAAGATGAATCCAAGCGCTGGAGATTCTTTTGCAGTTTCCAAGTCTTTCTTAGATTGTGCAATTTGTTCATCTGTAACGTTTTCGTTGATGTAAAGGATCCAGTTGTTACCAGTGTTCCATCCTGACATGTGAGTGTTTCCTTTGTATCCATCAAGGACTTTAACACGGTTTTCTTTACCTGCAACTTTTTCCCAGTTCTTGCCTTCTGGTCCGTAAACAAGGCCGTTCAAGAGTTCTGGGTTAGTGTTCAAGAGGTTCAATACTTCCATTGCTTTTTCTTTGTTCTTAGAGTTGTTTGAGATTACAAAGTTAGCAACTTGAGTTGTTTGGTTTTTCTTGATGAAGTTAGTAAATGGTTTGATTTGGATGTCTCTGTTAGCAACACGAGAAAGCAAGCTGCTACCATAGTCAGCTGGTCCTACTGTTTCTTCGCGAGCAAACCAAGTATCTTGAGTAAGGTCATATGAAGTTTCGCTTGTTGCTACGTCTTTTGGAATGTATCCTGCTTCATAGAATTTGTGAAGAGTCTTCAAGTGTTCTACGAAACGAGGAACTTCGTAACGGTTTACGATCTTAGTAGTGTCGCCTTCAAGGTCGATGACAAATGGAAGTCCGTTTGCAACTGGGTAGTCAAAGTTTTCTGATGGAATAAAGTTTTTACCAACAGCAAATGGCATTACATCTGGAGCTTTTTCTTTGATTTGTTTCAATACTGGTTCAAGTGTTTCGTATGAAGTGACACCTGAGATATCAATTCCATATTTTTCAAGAAGTGGGCCGTTGAAGGCAAAGTTTTGTGAAGATGCAACGTTGGCTGCAACTGGAACAGAATAAATCTTACCGTTTACAGTGTTACCTTTGATGTAAGCTGGGTCAAGTGCTTTGTAAAGGTCAGCTCCTTCTTTCTTGTACAATTCTGTCAAGTCAGCATAAGCACCTTTTTGAGCGTTTACGACATAGTTATCTGCAAAGGCGATATCATAGTTTTCACCTGATGAAGTGATAACTGACATTTTCTTGCTGTAGTCACCCCAACCAAGGTATTGGATATCCAATTTAGCGCCAACTTTTTCTCCGATGATTTTGTTTGCATTTTCTAGCAATTCATCCAAGTTATCTGGTTTGTCACCGATTTGATACATTTTGATAACAGTCTTATCACCTGATGATGATGATTCAGCAGCTTTTTGGTTGTTTCCTTTAAGGTTTCCACAAGCTGCAAGGCTAGCAGCTAAAGCGACAAGGCTAGCAGATGCAAAAGCATATTTTTTCCAGTTTTTCATTATAAAAACTCCTTTTTTTATTTTTAAAGTTATTAACAAAATTAGATTCTTGATTTTCCTTTGCCAGAAAAATCAGAGTTAGAAAAGAAACATTGTTTCTTAAATATCCTTACTCTTTAACACCACCGATAGTCAAACCTTTTACAAAGTAGCGTTGGAAGAATGGGTAGAGGATCGCAATCGGAACAGTCGCAACAACGACCATGGCCATACGACCTGTTTCTTTTGGTAGGGCAACTGCAAGCTGTCCTGACATACCAACTGACTTAGCAATGTAATCCATGTTGTTCTGGATTTGCATGAGCAAATATTGCAATGGATACAAGTTATCACTCTTGATGTAAAGAAGGGCGTTAAACCAGTCATTCCAGAAACCAAGCGCTGTCAATAGTGTGATCGTTGCGATACCTGGTAATGACAGTGGCAAACAGATTTGGAAGAAGATACGAGCTTCACTAGCTCCATCGATACGAGCTGATTCGAGGATTGCTTCTGGGATGGTTTTCTTGAAGAAAGAACGCATCAACATGATGTTGAATGGTGATAGAAGCATTGGAACAATCAAGGCCCAAATGGTATCACCAAGGTGAAGCAATTGAGTCACTACGATATAGCCGGGTACCAAACCAGCGTTGAACAACATACTAAGAAGAGCGAAGATTGTAAAGAATTTACGATACTTAAATGTTGAACGTGAGATGGCATAAGCGTAAGTTGTAGTGATAAAGACGTTTGTCAATGTACCGACAACTGTCACAAACACTGAGATAAAGAGTGCTTGTAAAATCTTATCTTTGAACTGAGCCAAAAACTCAAAACCATCTAATCCAAACTGTGATGGGAAGAAGCTATATCCATATTGAACGATACTCTTCTCATCTGTAACTGAGATAATGATGACAAAGATGAAAGGCAAGATACAAGAGAAGGCCAGCAAACCAGATATGATACTAAAGAAGATATCTGCCTTTTTGCTGAAGGAGTGTATGCCAACATTATCAATTTTTTCTTTTTGAATTTTTTTTGCCATATGCTCCTCCTTTCTAGAATAGTGCCGAGTTAGGATCAACACGTCTTGCAAGTAAGTTTGATAGAATAACCAGAATCAAACCGACGACTGACTGATAGAGACCGGCTGCTGATGCCATACCGATATCTGCTGTCTGAGTCAAACCGTTAAAGACGTAGACGTCCAATACGTTTGTTACGCTATAGAGCTGACCAGCATTGTGAGGGATTTGGTAGAAGAGACCGAAGTCTGCACGGAAGATGTTTCCGACTGCAAGGATGGTCAATACTGTCACAAGTGGTGTTAACTGAGGGATGGTTACGTTGCGGATACGTTGCCATTTGCTAGCACCGTCCACTGTCGCTGCTTCGTAGTAGGTTGGATCAATACCCATGATTGTTGCATAGTACATAACACTACTGTATCCAAAGCCTTTCCAAATTCCTAGGAAGAGGAGAAGATAAGGCCAGATACTGATGTCAGCGTAGAAGTTAATCCCCTTCATGCCAAGAGCTTCTAAGGTGTGGTTAATAAGCCCTTTATCGATATTTAGGAAAGCATCTGTAAAGAAACTGATGATAACCCAAGATAGGAAGTAAGGGAATAACATAGATGTTTGGTAGATTTTAACCATTTGCTTAGAGCGAAGTTCACTAAGGATAATAGCGATACCAACTGACACGATCAAACCGATAAAGATAAATCCAAGGTTATAAAGGACAGTGTTTCGAGTAATGACAAAGGCATCTTTGGAACTAAACAAGAATTTAAAGTTATCTAGTCCGACCCATTTACTATTTATAATACTGTGAACGAATCCTTCACCAGTCATATGGTAGTCTTTGAAGGCAACCACATTTCCAAATACTGGGATATAGAAGAATAAAATCAACCATAATGTCCCTGGTAAAACCATTAAGAGAAAAATCCAATTATCTCTCAAAGTTTTTGAAAACTTGTTCATAATTTCCTCCCTTTTTATTTTTCTAAAACTTGATAATCTCACAATTTTTAGACTTGATAACGTTTACAAAAATAGTATACTCTTATTTTAAGGATAGTTTAAACTACTAATTATAGAAAAAACTCCACAAATTATTTTATGTGGAGAACTTTTTTTATAATAAGAAGTGTGTTTCACGAGAAACTTTCTTCCTGAATAGAGTTTTTCTAGGTTGTATAAATGGTCGAAGCTGTCGCAATGGTATGCCACTGGTTGGCTGTCGTTGCTGCGAAGTCCTTATCTGCGTAGAAGTCAGTAAATGGCAAGATCTCTACTTCTAGTTCGTCAATACGAGAGATTTCGCCTGCCAGGTAGTTTTCAATGCGACTTTCTGCTCGCTTGATCCGCTGCAAGAGTCCACCCATGCGGATATCTACTGTATCCAAGCCAAAGACCTTGTTTTCTTTCAACCATTGCTGGCTAAAGAGCTTGTGGAAGGTTTCAATCTGGCTTCTTAATTTTGGTAATTCTTCCCTAGCGATTTGTTGCAAGCTCTCTTTATCATCCGCTTGATAAGCTTGACGGATACGTCGTCCCACATCCACTTTACTACTTAAAATAGCATTCAACTGGGCCTGAGTTTCGAAAAGATAGGCGTAGGCACCAGCTTTTTCTTTAATGTCAGAAAGAGTCTCAGCTGCTTGGGCAAAGTGTGGTTTGTCCTGTTCAGGTGTCATGTGCTTGTCAAGAATTGGGCAGAGAACATCCTGATAAAAGGTATAGCGGTTAGGGTTGATACCATGTATATTACCTGGCAGGTCTGGTAAGAGGTTGGCAAGGTCAAGCTGCATAAAGTCCTCAACGGATAGACCTGTATTGGTTTTGAAATGTGCAGACAAACGGTCTAGGTTATTGCGGTAGCAGAGTTCTGCCCAAATTTGCAAGCTCGGTAAGATAGAGAATTGGGCTGTTTCACCACCATTATCTGCCCATCCCGTCACGATGACTTCCTTGATCTGATTGGCACGGCAGGCTTTGTTAGCTTCGACAGCGATGAGACGACTGAAATGGTTGTGTGGTGTGAAACCAATCCACTTCCAAGCACCACCTGCAAAGGCAATATCCTGGCTAATCTTGTGGTGGTTACCGAAGTTACGGTTGTATTTTTCTTCGCTATCCTGATAATAATCCCAGTAAACCAAGGTCACACGGTCTTTTAGACGATCTAAGTAAATACGAGTTTCTTCTGGAATTTCAACATCACGGTCGTACTGGCCATCTGCTGACATGAGTTTGAAGAACATATCGCTCCACATCTGGCAGTGGAAACCATACTTGTCTGCAATATCCAGCACGCGCTCCAAATGTTGGCACATGAGGAGGCTACGGTCCACAACACCGTTTAAGATGAGATAGCGTCCCAAACCAACCAAGTGGGCTTCGTCCATGCCGATATTGACCTTGCGTGTTTGTAGCTTAGACAAAGTCGCAAACATGCCGTCGATTAAGTCGTAAACTTTTTCTTCGCCGATGAGGAGAATGTCCTCTACATCACGAAGTTGTTGGACTTCTTTGACGCCCCATTTGACAAAGGCTGACAAGTGGGCCAAGGTCTGAATGCAAGGTACAAAAGTCATGTCAAACTGCTGGGCATAGGCTTCGATTTCCTGTAATTCTTCAGCTGAGTATGCTCCACGGAAATAGCCAAAATAGGGTTGCCCTTCAATCTGATAGGTGTCTTCCATATAGAGCTCAAAGGTTGAATAACCCATCAGAGCCAAGACTTCAATCATCTGTTTGGCTGATGCGACATTGAGTACTGCATTTCGTGAACAGTCAGCCATATAGGCTAAATCTTCATATGCTGCCTGTTCTTCAATCTCGACCTTGTCGCCTTCTGCTAAAGCTGTTGCTAGCACAGATAAAGCACGGTAGAGTTGATGAGGTTTACGGTAGGTCAATTGATAGTGACCACCCTCACCCTTGATAGAGATGGAGGCTTGATCAGACTGAGCAACTGCCACCTCTACATCTGATAGAGAAATGTGATTTTTTAATTCTTCAACAGCTTGGGCTTGTTTGGGACTAAGTCCTATAAATCTTACCATTGGTTTTCCTCCTGTAACCAGTTGACAAGGGCACCGTAGAGATTGGCATCTGCCTGATAGGTGCAAGCTTGGATGACTGGCGCAATTGTATACTCTTCATATCTTTCCACAAAAGCGTCTACTGCTTTTTGAACCCCTTTGATAAAATCTGGGTTCTGACTGATAGAGCCACCTAAGCTAATGACATCTGGATCGATGAGGTACTGGATATTGAGTAGCCCTTGGGCTAGGTTACGATTCATGCGCTCAATGGCTTCTTGGCAAAGGGCATTGCCTGCTGTAGCCTCTTGGTAAACCTTTCGGCCATCCCAGTCTGACTGACCTGATTTTTCAATCACATAACGAACCATGTTTCCTGTAGAAGCTAGTTGTGACCAGTTATTGAGTTTTTCTGCTGGTTCGATAGTTGTCATGTAACCAAACTCTCCACCCAAGCCATGGCGACCACGGTGAATTTTGCCATTGATAATCATAGCACCACCAATCCCTGTGCCAATGACAACACAGGCTGCATTTTCAATCTCAGGATGAGCTAGCAGTTCACTAAGTCCAACACAGTTGGCATCATTTTCTAGATGGACAGGTAGCTGGTGATGAGCAAGGGCCTGGTACCATGAAAAACCATGGATATAAGGAATGGCACTAATCCCCTCAATCACTCCTGTTTCTTGATTAACCGCTCCTGGAACACTCATAGCAATCCCACGATAGTCCTGTTCTGACAAGCGTTGGTCCAACCAAGCCAATAAATCTTCTAGAGTTTCTGGAGTTGGGGTGCTGGTCTTATCTAAAATCTTTCCATCAGGAGTTAGACTAGCAAACTTAATGCCAGTCCCTCCGATATCAATCGTTGCAATGGTCATTGCTTTCACCTGCAAAAGGAGCGAATCAGCAGTTGGTTCTTACTTTTTCGCTCCTCCTTTCTGTTTATGTTTACTTTTTGAAATTAAATTTCTTCTTTTTGAATCAATTCTGTACGAATTTCCTGTGGTGCCAATAGTCCTGAATGGACTGGGTATGGGCGTTCCAACAAGTCAAGAATGGTTTGTTGTTTTTCAGACACACGGATATTTTCTTGACTCATGTTGTAGTAACGAAGGACATAACCTTCTTCATTCTCAGCCACCTTAAAGGCTGTTGGGCAGACTTGTGGCAAGTTGAGTGCCGGATGGTTAAAGAGGCTACCCGTTGCTGCAACGCTACCCTCTTGTTTTGCAACTTGAAGAGCTGTAAATGGCACCTGGAAGGCTTTGGCACGACGGAAAGCTGAGAAGCGTTCCCCTGCTTGGTGACATTCTACTGCAAATTCAACTTCGATAGCTCGCAAGCACTGTGCTTCTGGCGTTGGGAAATAGCCCCAGTCACCTAGCTCACCTGAAGCACGAAGAAGGGTTACAGCCATGGTGTCATCTCCAAGAATTTCATACTCGTGCAATCCTTTATTGGATACTGTCACTCCTTTTACATCATCATACAAGCTGACAAAAGCTTGTTGGTGTTGTGGATTTTCAGGATTTTCCCAAGACGCTGCTGGTTTATTTGGTCTTGTCACAACTTCATAGATGCTTTCAGAATCATTGCTTGGACGAGTGTTATGAGTTTTCACCAAGAGACGGATGCGGTGATCCTTGGCAGTATTGGTAAAACGAGTTTTAAAGCGAATCTGTGGATTATCCACAAATACGGTCATCTCAGTTTCAAGAGGAATGGTTGTCAACTCTTCTGAACGACCTGCATCTCGTTTCATGAACTCGATGATACCTCTTTGTTCTGCATCCAATTTTTCATCTGCACTAACTGGAATAGTCAAGTCATGTTTGAGCAATACCTTAGCATAGCGAGCATTGTTTTCTAAGACTTCATAACCTTTCAGTTGAGCATAAATTGGCTCAGTTCCTTTCGGCTGGAAGTAAATGTACTCGTTACCAATATCTCCACGGTCCTCGAATTGGATGAAATCTTCGTAAGCTTCATTAGTAGTCTTGTCGTAGAGTGTAATTCCTTCATCTACACTCACTGCTACGAATGGTGTATCAATGACTCCATTTTGATAAATACCATCACGGTAATCTACTTGACCTTCAACCAATTGGAAGCTTGCCCAAGAAAGCGGAGCAAGGTGGACTGGGATTGTCACGCGCACTTGGCGTGCAATATAGGGTTGACGGAATTTATCTTTAGGCAAAGTATAGCCAAAACTTGCTCCCAAGTCTTCAATCTTGGCTTCAAGGACATGACCATCCAAATCTTGAACATGGTAATCTGGCAAGGTCACGGCTGCCATCTTCTTGTAACCTTCAGTCGGATGCAATTCTTTAAAATCACAAGTCACAACATCCACTACAACACTAACTGTATCAACCTTGTCATGTAAAGCTGTGTTGACAACGGTAAAGAGGTGGTCGCTTTGCGCATTTTGAGTAGCTAGCTTGCTCTTCCACTCGTTAAGAAGATTACTCTTAACAAAATTCCCGACTTGATTAACCTTTGCAAAACGAGTTTCCATTTCACGGTGAACTTCGTCAATACTACAACCACAGATACTATCGTGCGGTGCATTTTGCAGAAGTACTTTCCAAGCATAGGTCAATTGATCCTTGTGGTTGTGTCCACCAGTGATAATGGTCAAAGGTTCCACGACCTGCTCTAACAAGTTGCTATTTTCTTGGAAGGCTTGTTTGAGGTAAATGCGAGAAGAAGAGGTATTCGCAAGAGTGTACCAACCATCTGTTTCTTGGCTAGTCAACTCTCCTGTCACAGTTGACAGGTGTTCAGGTAGGGCGCTTTCCACTGCTTGCACATATTCGTCAAAAGAGCTATGAATAAAGGTCACGTCTGGGAAAAGTTCGTTGGCAACACGAATAGCTTCGCTAATATTTCTCTGTACAGGCTGGTGGTCACAACCGTTCATCATCAACCATTGGTTGGTCGATGCATAGTCACGGACGTCTGCCAATTTTTGCTTCCAGAAAGTCAAGGCTTCGTCTTTATCCACTGGAATTTCGTTCCCATTACTATACCAGTTAGCAAAGAGAATACCCAGGACACGACTTCCATCCGCACCTTGCCAGTACATCTCAGAAAATTGAGAGGTAAACTGTTCATCTTCGAGGACTTGATTGTCAAATCCGATTGGCTTGACACCGCGACCAAAGGCTGCTACGTGAATACCTGATTTTTGAAGGATTTGAGGAGCCTGCCCCATATTTCCAAAGGTGTCTGGGAAGTAACCAATTTGAGTAGATTTGCCCCATTTAGCACATTCCGCTTGTCCAATCAAAGTATTGCGGACGTTAGCTTCACTTGAAATCAGGTAGTCATCCTGCAAGATATAAAAAGGACCAATCTTGAGCTTGCCTTCGTCAATATAACGCTGCACCTTGTCACGGTTTTCAGGGCGAATTTCTAAATAGTCATCGAGGACAATGGTTTGTCCATCTAGGTGGAAGCTCTTGAACTCAGGATCATTTTCAAAAAGATCAAAAAGATTGTCAAAAAGTTCCACCAATTGCATACGGTGACTCTCAAAAGGTAGATACCACTCACGATCCCAGTGGCTGTGAGAAATAATATGTACAACAACATTTTCCATGAAGTAAAACCTCATTCTAACTTAAATTTAAAAATATATTTGTGATTCTTTGCAAGAACCTATTGAGCTAAGGCTCATTAGCGAATATCCAAGTAGTCCAAGACCAACTCACAGAACATCATGTTGGCCCATGAGAACCATTCACGAGAGTAGAGAGTCGGGTCATCTACGTGGAAGCTTTCATGCATAACACCTATTCCGCCATCACAGGCAACTAGTTGGTCTAGCAAGTATTTTTTCTCAGCTTTATCTGTAGCTGTTAAGCCTTGAATTGATAGGGCAATCGGCCAAATATAACGATAGAAGGTATGAGAACTTCCGAGACCGCTAGCGTATTCTCCTTGGTAGAAGTATGGATTTTCAGGACTGAGAATGGTGCGACGAGTGGCTTGATAGACTTCATCATTCACATCGCAGTAACCAAGATATGGCGCAGCCAATAGACTTGGCACGTTTGGATCATCCATGATGCTAGCATTTCCTAAACCGTCTACTTCAAAGGCATAAATCTTTTCACCCTTACTGTTGGTGGTGTAGGCATAATTTTCGATCCCTTCTTGAATCTCAGCCTGCAGACGTTTAGCGTCAGCAATCATGCTTTCACTATCGGCTAGATTCAATTCTGCAAAGATTTTCTGGACATAACCCAAAACAACCACCGCAAACATATTTGATGGAATCAAGTAGCTGTACTGACAGCAGTCATCGCTTGGACGGAAGGCTGACCAGGTCATTCCTGTCACGGCAAAGTCAGGACCAAAGCCGTCATTTACCAAGGTATCTTCCTTACGGTCGGTATCACGAACGAATCGGTATGGTGAGTTGTTGTGATCTTGTTCAACCGTCCAGAGATGGAGAGTTTCCTTGGTCGCTGTAACAAAAGTTTCATCAAATTGGCTCGTCTCACCCGTTTCTTTCCAAAGGAGGTAAGCCAACTGCAATGGGTAGCAAAGCGAATCCACTTCATACTTGCGCTCCCAAATCCAGCCATTCAAGTCTGTATGGTCTGTCTCGTGGTGGCCTTTCCAGTTCTCCTCAATATTGAAAGAGTTGGCATAGGGATCTTTGAGAATCAAAGTCATCTGACGTTTGACCAAACCAGCAATGGTCTGACGCAAACGAGGATCTCTTTTAGCCACATGAAGGTAAGGTCTTAGCTGAGCAGTTGAGTCACGGAGCCACATAGCTGGGATATCCCCAGTCAGTACAAAGGTTGACCCATCTTCCAATATCTCAACTGTATTGTCTAAAGTGTCTGTGTAGCA